>JAFRYJ010000155.1 GCA_017437705.1 Lachnospiraceae bacterium | reverse complement strand
TTTCGGCTCTCCTCTTAAGAGCCACCTTTACTGCCGATGCAGCCCTGTGATGCCCGTCGGCGATATATGTCCTTTCGATACCGGCAAAGGCATCCTTTACGGCAGCGATATCTTTATCATCATCGATCACAAATACACGATTCCTTATACCTGTTTCATAAACGAAATCGTATTCCGGCTCCTTTTCTTTGTACGCACTTATGATCTCCGACAGAACGGCATTATCCCTGTAAGCCAGGAAAATAGGGCCTGTCTGAGCATCCAGGACGTCGATATGCCTTATCCTGTCCTGCTCCTTTTCCGGCCTGGTATTTTCGTGCTTCTTAACGATGCCGTTTATATAATCATCCACAGACGACAGGGCGGCTATACCGGTCTGGGTACGCCCGCCGGCCGTGAGCTCGTAGATATAATAGCAGGGCTTTTCATCCTCTTCGTAGATGCCCTCAGCGATCTGCTCCCACAGCATCTCCCGGCCCTTTTTGTATACCTCGTCGGCGTACATGTCGTATCCGTCCGGGAACTGTGTCTCCGGCCGGTCTATGTTCAAAAATGACAGAGGCCGTCCGGGGACGGCCTCCTTTGCTTCTTTTCTGCTGAATACATCGTACGGAAGGCTGGCAGTCTTCTCTGCGTATTCCTTTTTGGGTCTTATTGCCTTAAACGGTATTACATCAGCCATTATCTCAGTACCCTTACCTTGATGATGCCGTCGATCGCCCTTATCTTCTCAACAGACTCCGCAGCGATCTTTGAATCCAGGTCGATAACAGTGTATGCGAACTCGCCCTTTGATTTGTTGATCATCTTGGCAATGTTTATGTTCTCTTCAGATACTACCGCAGTGATCCTGTTCAGCATGCTGGGCACGTTCTTATGAAGCAGCGTAACACGTCCCGCCTCGTGAACGGGTCCCATGTCCAGATCGGGATAGTTCACCGAATGGGTGATGTTTCCGTTTTCGATATAGTCCACGATCTCCTCCGCAGCCATGACTGCGCAGTTGAGCTCCGCTTCCTCTGTAGATGCTCCCAGGTGAGGGAATGCAATGGTATTGGGGAATTTTACGGTCTTTGCATCGGGGAAGTCCGTAACGTATTTTGCGATCTTTCCCGTGTTAAGAGCCTCTTCCAGATCATCTTCGTTGATAAGTCCGCCTCTTGCGAAGTTGAGGAGGATAGTACCGTCCTTCATCGCCTTGAAAGCGTCCTTGTTGATCATTTCCTTCGTGTCGTTTGAAAGGGGAACATGGATCGAAACGACATCACTCTGAGCATATACTTCCTCGTTGCTCTTGAGGATATGCACATGGGTCGAAAGATGGAGAGCATTTGAAACCGAAAGATAGGGGTCGTAGCCGTAAACGTGCATGCCCATATCAACAGCGGCATTGGCCGTAAGTACGCCGATGGCGCCCAGGCCGATAACGCCGAAGTTCTTGCCCTTTAATTCCATGCCGGCAAACTGTGATTTTGCCTTCTCCATTGTCTTGTCGATGGCTTCGTCTTCCTTATTGGCATCCACCCATTCCATGCCGCCCTTGAGGTTCCTCATGGCTACGAGCATGCCTGCCATCGCCAGCTCCTTAACGCTGTTGGCGTTTGCTCCGGGAGTATTGAAAACAACGATGCCCTTCTCAGCACATTTATCCAGAGGGATATTGTTGACGCCTGCTCCTGCTCTCGCGATAGCGATAAGGCTTTCGGGAAGCTCCATGTCGTGCATCTTCGCGCTTCTTACAAGCACGGCGTCCGCACCTTCGATATCCTCTGCCAGTTCATACCCTGCAGGGAGCACATCCAGTCCCTGCTTAGCGATCTTATTTAAACAAAAAACTTTAGTCATTGCCGCACCTCACGCATTCTCTTCTTCAAATTTCTTCATGAATTCAACAAGCTTCTCGACGCCTTCCCTGGGCATTGCATTGTAGATAGATGCCCTCATGCCGCCGACGGATCTGTGGCCCTTGATGTTCACGAAGCCCGCAGCTGCCGCTTCCTTGACGAATTTGGCATCCAGCTCCTCATCTCCGGTAACGAAGGGTACGTTCATGATGGAACGGTCCTTCTTATCAACAGTGCCTTTGAAAAGCTTGGAAGAATCGAGGAAATCGTAAAGGATCTGAGCCTTTTCCACGTTCTTCTGCTTCATTGCCTCGAGGCCGCCCTGTGCCTTGAGCCATTTGAATACCTTGCCGCAGATATAAATACCGTAGCAGGGAGGTGTATTGTAAAGTGAACCGGCGTCTGCCTGTGTCTTATACTTGAGCATGGTGGGCGTTCCGGGAAGCACCTCGTCGGTCACAAGGTCTTCTCTCACTATAACGATGACCGTTCCGGCGGGGCCGACATTCTTCTGAACGCCGGCAAATATAAGACCGTACTTAGAGACATCAACAGGCTCTGACAGGATACAGGAGGATAAGTCAGCCACCAGGATGTGCCCTTTGGTATCGGGAAGCTCCCAGAACTTCGTTCCGTAGATCGTATTGTTCTCGCAGATATATACATAATCGGCATCTTCGGGGATGTCCAGATCGGAGCAGTCGGGGATGTAGGAGAAGGTCTTGTCTGCGCTGGATGCCACTGCAACGGCGTCGCCGTAGAGCTTGGCTTCCTGGAATGCCTTCTTGGCCCAGTTGCCCGTGATGATATAAGCTGCCTTTTTGTTTTTCATGAGGTTCATGGGTACAGCAGCAAACTGCTGGGAAGCACCGCCCTGAAGGAAAAGCACCTTGTAATTGTCGGGCACGTTGAGAAGCTCCCTGAGATCCTGCTCTGCATCCTTGATGATCTTATCAAAGGCCTTGGATCTGTGGCTCATCTCCATAACGGACATGCCTGTGCCCTGATAATCCATCATCTCTTCAGCTGCCTCTTTAAGTACTTCCTCGGGCAAAACTGCGGGTCCTGCTGAAAAATTGTAAACTCTTGCCATAGTCGTTATCCTCCTTTTAGTGACTATATGTAAAACCGGTTTACGGTTTATACGCCAGGATGGCTTTGATAAGCTTCCAGAAATTCTCCGTTGATGAGATCTGAAGCTTCTCCGAAGGCGTATGCACGCCCTCCATGTTGGGTCCCATGGATACCGCGTCGAGACCTTCCATCTCAGAT
>JAFRYJ010000154.1 GCA_017437705.1 Lachnospiraceae bacterium | reverse complement strand
GGTAGATAACACCGAAGGATCTCTCGAATCATTCAAGATCGGTGTTGAAAAGGTGAAGGTTCTCCGCCGTATATGGAAACAGCAGAAGTCTCTCTGTTTCAATTGTATCGGTCATAAATTCCCTGTTCATTCATTCTCTCCACCAGCATTCATGCTCCGCTTCGCTTCCATGGCTTAACACCGTCGAGCCAGCCCTTTGATCTCCAGTATTTGAAATCCGTATACTCGGGATCCTCTTTACCAAGCTTCTTCTGCATCATCTTAACGGCAGAAAACTTCAGTTTAGTTGAAATGCCGGTCCTTGCCGGACCTTTGTTATCAAGATCCGAATACTTACGAGCTGTCTTTCTGAGCTTTGTTTCAAAGGATGCCCTCTTCTTTTCCGGTATCCTTTCCCACTTGATATCGCTCATCAGCCTGAACTTCAGCGTCTTCACGGAACTTACGCCCCACCATTTGAGGCTGTGCTTCATGTCCTTAGCCGCCAATGATGCTCCGGCACCCAGGCATTGCGTAATGATGACAGCACGTTTTCCGAACATCTCCTCCGCCGGTCTGTGAGGCATCCATCGGTATCCGAAATGATCCAGCATCACCTTCATTGCTCCTGTTGCATGAAAAACATAAGCCGGTGACGTGAAGACCAGAAGATCTGCCCCCAGCAGGGCTTTTTCTATTCTCTGGACATATTGCGCATCCTTGCACCTGTGCTCATCATTGAGAAAGCATACAGTGCATCCTATGCAGAAATCCGGGCAGTCCCGGGGCAGATAGAATTCCGTTATCTCCGCCCTGTCCTTAAAAGGCTCAAGAAATATCTCCTTCATCCTGTATGTGACGCCGTGTTTTTCCGTTCCGTTTATTACAGTTATCTTCATTGCTATCCTTTCTGCCTCAGGATCGTTTTGCCTGCAGGCATGAATACTCAGAGCATTATATCATAGCGGTTTATGGTAAGGCCGGACAAATCGCCGGTGATGCTCCCTTCCAATACGCCTCCGTTAGCGATTATGGTCCTGTTGCTGCCCTCATTGGTATCAAGGCATACGATCCTTACTCTTTTTATACCAAGCTCACCGGCTTTAATAAGCGCAAGACGCAGCTGCTCCTTTGCATAACCCTTCCTGCGTTCCGAAGGCCGTATTGAATACCCTATATGTGATGCAAAATCAATGTCGTCATCGTCATATTCAAGTCTGTGACGCAGGCAGAATGCGCCGATCATCCTGCCGTCGCTTTTACGCAGGGTCACATACCATGAAAGCTTCCCTTCCATGCTGCGGCAGTATTCCAGCCAGTCATATACGTTATCGAAACTTTCCAGATGGTCCAGACCGGGGATCCTTTCTGGATCAAGCGTTACACGCATACGGTCATCCGGAAATTCTGCCCTGTATTCTTTAATGGCATCTGCAAATTCTTCGGATACGCTTAAAAGCTCAAGTTCATCCATCTGATCACCTTTCGTATCGTACCGGCAGGAAGATCCTCCCTGCCGGTACTTAATAAAACTCTTAAAACAGCTGTCCGGGAAGCTTCAGCTTCTCTTTATACGGAAAATCCCTGTCAAATTCCCCGACGTCGGCATCATCTACATAATAACCCTGTGGCGTCTGATAAACGCCCGTTATGCCGTCAAGGAAACCCGGGGTCAGCTCCCTGCAGAGAAAAAACGGGGCATCAGCGTCTTCAGGCAGATCGTGATACCGTATCCCGAAGACCGAAGCATACTGAAAACCGCTTTTGCCGTAGAAATCTATATTGCCCTCGAAAAGCACTGCCCCGTATCCCAGCTGTGCAGCTTTTTCAAGGGAATGGTCCAGAAGCTTTTTACCGTAACCTTTTCGCTTCAGTTCCGGAGTTATACATATCGGTCCCATGGTAAGGACCGGTATGTCCCTTCCGTCATCAGCATTTATAACTGTCTTCACGAACATATTCTGCCCTATGATCCTGCCGTCCTTCTCCATCACAAAGTCCAGCTCCGGAATGAACGCCGTATCATTTCTGAGCACATGGATCACATAATGCTCGCTGCAGCCCGGCCTGTAGACATTCCAAAAAGACTCCCTTATAAGATACTCGACCTCTCTATAGTCCTCCGGTTTCTCCAAGCGAATTGAAATATTATTATCCAATTTATCCTCCCTTATCCTGCGAACCTGCACGTTCGTCAGTATCATTCCTTATCAACGCATGTCACGGAAAAGCCGGGAGGTCATTTCGTCCTCAAAAGACCTCCCGGTCATTCTGCGGACTCCGGTTTAAAGTACTTTTTCAAACAGCACTCTCCTGTAATGTATTATGTCCGGGCTTTAAGGCCGGATCATTTATATAATTATCCCGGGCTGAAATGCCGGGGTAACATGATCCTCATCAAAGGCCTTATGCGCAGTATCGTTTAATGGG
>JAFRYJ010000153.1 GCA_017437705.1 Lachnospiraceae bacterium | reverse complement strand
GCATCGCCATCACCGCCGGCATGCAGGACAGAGGTTTCGGAACAGAAGCGGTCCGGGCCATGATCGAATACGGCTTCGGACAGATGAAGCTCAAAAGGATCTTCTTAAAGGTCTATCCCCATAACTTAAGAGCCATCCATGTATACCGGAAATGCGGATTTATAGAATATGACCGCACGGATGAGGACATCTTCATGGAGATCACCCGGTGACCGCCGGGGCGCATATTGCATTTTTGCATCATATGCCGGAAACATAAACGTAAGGGCCCGCAGACGCGGGCCTTTTTCATTTGCCAGTTCAGCCGTAACGTTTTATAATTGCATGGAAAAATCGGAAGAAGACTACGAAAGGAGACGGCTATGCAGTTTGTTATAAAAGCTTTGGACGGAGAAGGAAAGCTCGATAAAAGGATGGAGGTGCGGCCCCGCCATCTGGAAGGCATGGCTAAAATGAATGATCACATCATCTGTGCCGGAGGCCTTTTGGACGACGAGGGAAAAATGAAAGGCTCCCTGCTGATACTGGAGTTCGAAGACCGCAGCCGGCTCGATGAGTACATTGCCAACGAGCCCTATGTCGTTGAAAAGGTGTGGGAAAAGATCGATATCGATCCCATAAATGTAGTTATCGTCAACGAAAAAAAGTGAGCTGATTTGCTTATCGCCGATAATAAAACGAAGCGCATACAGGCATGGAACAGGAAGATAAATTTATAATATATTACAGCAAAAACAACTATCTGCCGCTGCTTCTGATCGCGGATATCATGCTGATATTTATCGCGGTCCTGACGCTGATGTCCAAATATGTGAATAAAGCGGTGGGCATAACTTTTCTCGTAATTACCGTTGCAGCGGGGATATTTGTTGTCAGCAGGATCGTAAAGGCAAAGGGGCAGAAGAAGATCCTCCTGATGATGGACAAAAACGGCATCGACGACCGCAATCCCTTTGATGCCAAGGGCTTTATTCCCTGGGAAAACGTGGAAAGCATATCGGCCCATACAGGGACCAGGGGAAGCCGGTCGCTTCTTCTCACATTGAAAGAAGCCGGCGCGTTCAAGACGGGGAAAAAGGTTTATGTAAACCTGAATTTTGCAAACGTTTCTACCGAATATGCCTTGAAAAAAGCGGAGGAATTCCGGAAAAGGGCGGTTTAGCGCGGAACATTAAGCGGCCCGGACCGCGGAAAGACAGGACAGGAGAAAACAATGACAGATAAAGAGTTATGGGATAAATATGCAGCGGAAAACGATGTGCGCGATGCTGAATATGAGGCCTGGGCCTTCGGCGGCGACCCGGATCTTCTGGCAGAGCTTGTGAAGGACGGGATCAAGACCGCTACCGCATCGGCATATCCCTTGTATGAAATTGAAGGAGAGCCGCTGCCCGAGGCCGGGGAATACAGTGTCATACGGGATTCCGGCGATGAAGCCGTCTGCATCATCCGGACAAAAAGAGTTTATGTTGCTCCCTTCAAAGAGGTAAGCGCAGAGCATGCGTATAAGGAGGGAGAGGGCGACAGATCCCTAGAATACTGGCGGAAGGTGCACGAGGAGTTTTTCGCGGAATGCATGGAAGAAGCCGGGCTCGCCTTCACACCGGACATGGACGTGGTGTGCGAGGAATTCGAAGTTGTTTATAAATAAAAAAGCGGAGAACGAAAATGAAACGCGGAAAGATCAACATTTTACTCAGCCTGTTGGCGATCCTTATGCTCCTTACGGCATCCTGCGGGAAAAAGGCGGAGGATAAAGGCAGCGAAGCGCCGGAGTCTGACAGCGGCATCGAGACGGGATCGGAAACGGAAGCGGACCACGGTGAGGAAACGGAGGCGGCATCAGGGTCGGCATTGAGGCCGGGGACATCACCTACGGCGATATCATCTCCGTAGTGCCCTACGGAAACGAACTGTGCGTTGTTGAAGTTACAGGGCAGCAGATACTGGATGCACTGGAGTGGAGCTGCAGGGACATCCCGGGAGAGAGCGGCGGGTTTCTGCAGGTTTCGGGACTTACATTGGAGATCGATGCGGGGATCGAGAGCGGCTGCATCGCTGATGAAAACGGCATGATGACCGGCATTGAGGGTCCCCGCCGAGTAAAGAACGTTAAAGTAAACGGCGAAGACATCGATCCGGCAAAGAAGTATACGGTTGCCGGCCTGGACTATATCCTGCTGGATAACGGCAACGGATTCACGGCGTTCGAAGGCTGTACTGTCCTTGAGGAACGCGTGATGCTGGATAACCAGGTCCTCATAAATTACATCGTAGAGACTTTGGGCGGCAGAGTGGGTGCAGAATACGAAGAGCCCACCGGCCAGGGAAGGATCGTGATAATTGACGGGGAAGCGGATCAACGCTTCCGGAATCCGGGATCATTATCATGCACCTTGTAAAATGCATTCAACTGCTCATCTGTTAGCGGAGGGTTGTCTTTATCATAAACAGGACGCATGGAGGCTGCTTTTTCAAGCTTTTTGTTTCTTCCTCAGAGAGTTCGGAATCATCTTTCAGAATATAAGTTACATAAGACATATCAGAAATATCCTTTTTGTTTTTTAGGAAGAGGGGCGTAAGGGAAAACGCGGATAATACCCTCTCATTGTGCACATCGACGGTATACGTTTTGCAGACAGTATAATAACACTTTTCTGCCGATTGCAGAACCGCGATTTTCTGTTGTTTTTAAAAACAGCACAGAAAAATGAACAAAATAAAAAGATGAACAATAAGAAGGGCACCGGGTACCGGTGCCCTGTTTACATATGTTTTAAAAGTTATTATTTAGCTGGTTCCATTTTAACAAATTGATATCGAAAACATTACCTGTCATCCGCCGTCTCAGCTGCCGAACACGCTGTCAGCCTCTTCTTTCGTAACAAATCCTTTGTCGACCATATAGTTAAGCATCTGCTTTATATGGCTGTCCAGCTCCGTGGGCATGTCCGGAAGGGCGTAGGCCTTTTTGTACAGTTCCAGCGCCTTCTTGTAATCGGTCTGTACTCCGCCGGCACCCGTCACATAGATGTATGCGGCGTTGGCAAGAGCCCAGTTCAGGCCGGCATTGCCTGCTTTTTCAAAGTACTCCAGGCCCTTCTTATAATCGGCGGATCCTTCGACACCGTTGCAGTACAGTACGGCTATGTTGTTCAGAGCCCTGGCCTGGCCGCTTTCGGCGGCGTTCATATACCATTCAAGGGCTTTTTTGGCATCTTTTTCTACGGCAAAGCCGTTCTCGTACATGTAGCCAATATCATCCATTCCTTCGGCATCGCCTTCGGCAGCGGCTTTTTCGAACCACTCCAGAGCGGTCTGATCGTTTTTCTCCATGCCGTTGCCCTCATGGCTGAGTATTCCGAGGGCGACCATGGCTGAGGTATTGCCGAGTTCCGCGGCCTTTTTATAATATTCAACGGCCTTTTCATAGCTCTGTTCCACGCCGTGACCGTATTCATATGCGGCCCCGAGCCTGTTGTATCCTCCGGCGTAACCGGCGTCCGCAGCCTGTTGATAGTATTCCAAAGCCTTGGCATCATCCTGCTCAAAAGCAGATCCTTCATGATACAGCCGTCCCATGCCAGTAAGTGCCGCGTTCCTGCATGCGAAGGAATCGCTCTCAAGAGCCTTTTCATAGTATTCCGCAGCCTTTGCGGGATCGTTTTCCTCCCAGAGACCGTAGTGATAGGCCTTCCCCAGGTAATAATCCGCTTCGGGCACGCCCTTTTCAAGGGCTTCGTTATAAAGAGCTACGGCCTGGTCGAAATCCCTGTCCACGCCGGCGCCCATGTAATAGAGCTCGCCCTTGCCCAGAAGGCCCAGGCCGCTTCCCAGTTCAATGGCTTTTTCGTAATACTCCATAGCTTTCTGATACCGGCCGCTTTCATTGCTCCTGGT
Organism: Lachnospiraceae bacterium; assembly: GCA_017437705.1. Next base: position 15,176 of record JAFRYJ010000153.1, on the reverse strand, counting down.
GGCTATGAGCCCCAGGTAGTAATATGCGTCTGCGCTGCCGCCTTCGGCGGCCTTTTCAAAGCATTCCCGTGCCTGTTCCTTATCGTATCCGCCGTCTCCCTGGGCATAAAGATATGCTATTCCCTTTTCCAGCTGCTCCTGAACCTCCGGCGAAGGCCCTTCGTCCTTTTTGCCGCAGGCTGCAGCGGTAAACAGAAGAGTCAGGATAAGTACTGCGGAAATCAGTTTTTTCATAGCGCCTCCTCCATTTGCAAAGCGGGTCCCCGTAAAAACAGCGGCAGATCCGCTTCCTTTATATCACATATGATGCTGCGGGACCGCAGGTCAGCTCTGCATCATGAGCCTGGTGAAGAATTCCGTGGCCCTGCCGATGACCTCCAGGCGGATCCTCTCGTTGTTGCCGTGGATCGTGCCTCTTTCCTCGGCCGTCAGGTCCATTGCCGAGAACTTGTACACCTTATTCGTAACGTCCCGGTAATGACGGGAATCCGAGCACTGCACCATCAGGTAGGGTGAAACGATGCAGCCCTTCCAGGTGCCGGCCACTGCGTTTTTGATCTTGTCCCATGCGGGATCGTCCACAGGTGCGACGGGGCTGGGATCGGTCTCATAACCGCCGATCGGGGTTATGGAGATCTTGTCGTTGTTTACGCGTTTTTTCAGCTCGGCCAGCACGGACTCTACCGTATCGCCGGGCGCGATCCTGATGTTTGAGATAACGGAGGCCTCCGGCGGTATAACGTTGGTTGCCTTGCTGCCTTCCATCTTAGTAAAGGCTACCGTGGTACGGAGCAACGCGTTCAGCTCGCCGCCGGACTTCTTCGTGATGGAATTGAGCACTCCCTTAAAGCACCAGAGGTTGGAGAATATGAGCCTGTAAACAAATGATGAGTGACGCCCCAGGGTGTCGAACATCTTTGCGGCAGGCTCCGAGATGCGCATGGGCAGCGGGTCATCCTCAATGGCCGTCACCGCCCGGGACAGGGCCACAACGGGACTGCCCGGCCTTGGAGCCGAAGCGTGGCCGCCGCCGGACTTTACCTTGTATTCCACATCCAAGATGCCCTTCTCACCGATGCCTACCATGGCGCATTCCGAGGAAACGCCGGGGAAAACGTCTTCTACAACGCCGCCGCCCTCGTCTACAACGTAATTTATTACAATGCCCTTTTCCTTAAAATATGCAGCGGCGTTCACGGCGCCTTCGCCGTTCACCTCTTCGCCGCCGGAAAAGGCCATGTATATGTCGTTTTCGGGGACGAAGCCCTCCGCGATAAGCGTATCCGCCGAGGTCATGATGCCGTTCAGCGTCACCTTCGTATCCAGGGTGCCCCTTCCCCAGAGCACACCGTCCTTTATGATGCCTTCAAATGCGGGCATATCCCAGGCATCATCATTGACGGGAACGACGTCGTAATGGGCCATCAAAACGGAGGCGCTGTCGGAGCTGCGGCCTTTCCAGCGGTAGATAAGCTCTCTGCCGGGAAGGGTGATGAGCTCGCAGACCCTGTAAACGTTGGGATAGAGCTGAGGCAGCGCGTCCGTCAGCTTTTTGAATTCCTCATCGTTTTCCAGGGAATGGTCCCTGAAGGATTCCGTCCTGAATCGCACCAGCGTCTGCAGGTTTTTGACGGCCTTCTCGCTGTCTACATTTACGTCGGGGTATTCCCGGGCTTCCCCAGGAGCCGGCTTGAACATGGCCGCACGTATTAATATAACGGCCAGGAACAGGGCGATGAGCCCCAGTATCACATATAAGATAATAAAACAGATATTCATTATATCCTCCCTGCATCAGAGCATTCAAATGATGCCCTTATTATACATGAACCGCGCCAGGATAAGCGTAAATATTACGCCGACGGGGACCATTATGCCGATGGTGCTCTCGTTCAGTGCGGGCACGAAGACGAAGAGCAGGATCATCAGGATAAGGGGTATTATGGAGAGCTTCACGTTTTTCGATATGAACGCGATGGCCAGGGCGCCGAAAAGCGCGGGCACCATCTGCCTGAAGGCGGGGGCCAGCACCGGGCTCTCCAGTACGGGTGAAAGGGGCTGGATAAGCAGCACGCCCAGTATGATGATCACGATCGTTACTATACTGGACACGGCGATCGCTATGGTGGAGATAACCTCGCCCTCCTCCGAATTGGGCTTTACGTCGGCCTGCTCCATGGCGTTGAGGGCGCAGGGCAGCTTCAGGTTTGAGATATTGCCCGTGATGAAGGACAGGTATGAGCCGCCGGAGCCCAGCATAGGGAAGTATGTGAAGACCTCGACCACACAGACAGCCCAGTACATGGGAGCCGTGGCCAGAAGGCCCTTCGAAAGGGCTCCGAAGTCCGGTGATGTGTTGAATATAAAGCACTCAGCAACGGGGACCATAATAAGTATCAATGCCATCAGCAGGCACCAGAAGCGTCCCTGCCTGTGGACCTTTTCCATATATTCCGAATTCATGTCAGCACCTCCTTAACCCAGCCAGTTTGTAAGCGGTATGGCCGCCGCCATTCCGACGATCATGCTTATGGGCAGTGCGTAGTCCTTTATCCAGGCCTTCTTCGTGGCCTTCATAAGGGCTGCGCACAGGACCGTTACAAGCATCGCGATGAAGAAGACGAATACCGGGATCAGTCCGGAGGTATCGCCTTTAAAAACCTTCCCGACATCGCAGAAAACGTAGCCTGTGAATGCGGAGATCATGCCGATGAACATGGCGTTTACAAATATCTCCGCCCACTTTTTGTCTCGCTTCTCCATGTTTATCATGCCGGTCTGAAGCTTCTTTCCTATAAAGGAGCAGAGGATGATGCCGGCGATGATGGACAGCGTCATTACAAACAGGACGGTGACGTACTGGGACGCCGTAAGCGCTGCGCCGCTTCCCATCTTAATGCCCATGGCGGCCTCGGCGTTGGTGGCGGCTATGGTCTCGTAGGACAGTGAGCCGACAACGGAAAGCCGGAGCCAGGGCAGCGGGATACCCAGATCCTTTGACAGTGTGATGACGCCTATGACTATGGATATGGCCGGCGCGATGGTGAATATGACTGCCGTTTTTATTACCTTCCTGACAGTTGTGCTCTCAATGCCCAGTTCATCGGCGCGCTTCAGGGCACGGCGCAGGAACAGGACCGCCTGCATAAGTATCAGGGCGATGACAAGCCCGGCGATAACGTACAGAACGGGTGAATTTACATAGAATTCCATGCAGATACCTCCTTGATGCATCATGTGGGAGAGGGCGCTCCAAAGCGGCTGTCTCCATGAATAAAGTATAACACTTTTTCATCATCACGTTAAAGCACTGAAGTTTGTGCAGAGGGCCCGCAAATTTGCATAATGCCCCCTTCGGGGGTATAATAAAATAGATTAATTATGTGGATTTTTGGAGCGGATCATGAAAAAACTTGGCTTTGTAATACCCTGGTACGCGGAAAACATACCCGGGGGAGCCGAATCAGAACTCCGGGGGCTCGTAAATCATCTTTATGACAGGGGCGTGGAGCTGGAGGTCATCACCACCTGCGTCGAAAAGTTCGTCTCCGACTGGAGCAGGGATTTTTACCCCGAAGGCCTGGATACGGCGACCTGCCATGTGCCCGTAAGGAGATTCAAGGTAAGAAAAAGGGACGGCGACGCCTTCCGCGAGGTCAACAGGCTCCTTATGGCGGGGAAGAAGGTGACCCCTGCCCAGGAGCAGGTCTACATGCGGGAGATGATAAACAGCCCGGCCCTCTGCGAATACATAAGGGAGCATAAGGACGAATACAGCCTTTTCGTATTTATCCCCTACATGTTCGGCCCGGTCTACAACGGATCTAAGGAATGCCTCGAAAAGGCCGTATATATACCCTGTTTCCACGACGAGAGCTATGCATACATGGGCATCTTTAAGGAGCTTTATCCGAAGGTCCGCGCCATGATGTTCAACGCCCCGGCGGAACAGCGCCTGGCCAACAGGCTTTACGACCTTAAGAATGTAGAGCAGATGGTGCTGGGCGTGGGCATCGATACGGACAGGACACCGGATCCCGAAGCCTTCAGGGCGAAATTCAATATAAAGGATCCCTTTATCCTCTACGCCGGCCGGAAGACCGAGGGCAAGAGGGTGGACCTTCTGCTCACTTATTTCAATGAGTATAAAAGGACACATAAGACGGATCTTAAACTGGTGCTCATCGGCGGCGACACCATAGAGATACCGGCGGGCATAAAGAACGATGTTTACGATCTTGGCTTCGTTGACATACAGGACAAGTGGAACGCCTACGGCGCTGCGGAGCTTTTATGCCAGCCTTCGCCCTTCGAGAGCTTTTCCATCGTTATAATGGAGAGCTGGATCTGCGGACGCCCCGTGCTTGTAAGCGGCGCCTGCGAGGTGACGAAGGACTTCGCGGTGGAATCGGGCGGAGGGCTTTACTTCAACGATTATCCGGAATTCGAGGGCTGTCTGGATTACATCATGTCGCATAAGGAAACGGCCGGCATCATGGGTCAGAACGGAAGAAAGTTCGTTTTCGACAATTTCTCCTGGGATGCGATAATAAGGAAGGCCATGGATTTCCTGGGCCGGATCGACAGGGAGAACGAAAAGGCAGCGAAGGAAGAGGTCAAAGAGGAAGAGGCTTAATGAGCATAAATGTAAGGATCAAAAAACTGGATCCGGAGGCGGTGATACCGGTCTACGGCAGCGAACAGAGCGCCGGAGCGGATCTGTATTCCAGGCTTACTGAGGACGTTGTCATAGAGCCGGGGCAGACGGTCATCATAAGGACCGGCCTTTCCGTGGAGATACCCGAGGGGTATGCGGGGCTCATCTACGCCCGGTCCGGACTTGCTTCAAAAAAGGGGCTGGCGCCGGCCAACAAGGTGGGCGTTATAGACAGCGATTACCGGGGAGAGGTGATGGTGGCCCTTCATAATCACGGCACCTGTCCCCAGACCGTTTCCGACAGGGAGAGGATAGCCCAGCTGGTCATCACGCCGGTGCTACGGGCGGATTTTCAGGAAACGGAGGATTTGAGCCAAACGGACAGGGGCGAAGGCGGCTTCGGCTCCACCGGAATAAAATAAAGAGGTCTGAAATGGAATTTATCGAACGGGAATTTGTTCCCCTGCTCTTCGGCGGGGATATAAACGTATACAGCATGGCAAGGGCTTTCTACGAGCAGTATAAGGTGAAGTCCGTGGCCATAGGAAAATTTATGGCAAGCCCCGATGCGGGCTCCAGGATCATCGATTATTCGGCGGATCCCGGCGTTGAAACGGACGAGGTATTCCTCCGGAAGGTACGTGAGGTGTCGGAGCAGTACGCGGACAAAAAGGTGCTGGCCATAGGCTGCGGAGACAGCTATGTGAACCTCTTGAGCAAGTACAGGGACAGCCTGCCGGAGAACGTTATTGCGCCCTATGTGGACTACGAACTGCTGGACAGCCTGCAGAACAAGGAGTACTTCTATAAGCTCTGCGACGAGCACGGCATCGACCATCCGGCTACTTTTGTATACGATGCATCAATGGGCCACGACGTGCCCCACGGTTTCGAATACCCCGTAATACTCAAGCCCTCGGTGGGCGTCAAGTTCTGGGAGCATCCCTACGAGGGACAGAGCAAGGTCTATTACATCGGCTCGGAAGAGGAACTGCTGAATACGCTGGACGACATCTACAACGCCGGCTATCCCGACAAAATGATCATCCAGGACACCATCCCCGGGAAGGACGACAAGATGCGCGTCCTCACCTGCTATTCCGATAAAAACGGGAAGGTAAAGATGATGTGCCTGGGCCATGTGCTTCTGGAGGAGCATCAGCCCCACGGCAGGGGAAATCACGCCGTCATCATCACCGAACCGGAGCATGCTCTCGAGGAGCAGGTGAAGAGCCTGCTGGAATCCCTGGATTACAGGGGCTTTTCCAACTTCGACATCAAGTTCGATACAAGGGACGGAAAGTACAAGTTCTTCGAGATAAATACGAGGCAGGGCCGCAGCAATTATTATGTGACGGGCTCCGGGCTCAACCTTGCGAAATACGTTGTCAGTGAATATATCTACGGTCAGGAGCTGGAATTCGAAACGGCGGAGGAAGAGCATCTGTGGCTGGTGGTGCCCGTAAGGGTGGCCAGGAAGTACGTCCACGACAAGGACTGCCTCAACAAGCTGAACAGGCTCCTTAAGGAGAACAAATACGTGGACCCCATGTTCATGAAGGGCGACAACAAGATAAAGAGAAGGCTTAAGATCCTTAAGGATCATTTCAGGCATTTCGGAAACTTTAAGAAATACTACGAATAGGGAGCGCCTATGAAAGAATATAAAAAGCTGGGCATACTGGGCGGCATGGGCCCCCAGGCCAGCGCGTTCTTTTACAACAACGTTATAAAGCATACCGAGGCGTCCGCCGACCAGGAGCATCTGGACATGGTGCTTTTCAACCATGCATCGGTGCCCGACAGGACGGAGGCCATACTCCGCGGCGACACCGACAGGCTGGAGCAGGTCCTTATAAAGGATGTCAAAGACCTGGAGGCCCTGGGCTGCGGCGAGATCGTCATCACCTGCAATACGTCCCATTATTTCTACGATGTGATGCAGCAGGAGACCGGTGCAGAGATCATCAACATGATCGAGGAGGCGGTGAAGGCCACCATAGAGCAGTTCGGCGATGTGAAGAAGATCGGCATCATGGCGACGGACGGCACCGTTCAGATGGGCCTTTACGGTAAGGCCTGCGAGAAATTCGGCGTGGAGCCGGTTTATCCTTCGCCGGAGAAGCAGAAAAAGGTGATGCATATAATCTACGACGAGATCAAGGCCGGCCAGACCGGCGACCAGATGGCCTTTCTCGACGTGGTGGTGGATCTGGAGAGACAGGGCTGTGATGCCGTCATCCTGGCCTGCACGGAGCTCTCCGCATACAAGGAGTATCACGGCGTGCCGGATATCTGCGTGGACGCCATGGACATACTGGTCAGGGAAGCTATCGTTCGCTGCGGCGGAACGTATATCTGAAGGGCGGAAAAATGGGAAAGATGACAACTCTCCCCGCAGGGGATTACATAGAAGCGCTTAAAAAAAGCGGCCTTTATGTATCGGATAATGTAAGTGACAGAGACATGCCTGTTGAAGGCCTTACATATAATTCAAAGGCGGCGGGTGACGGCACGCTCTTCGTCTGCAAGGGTGCGGCCTTTAAGGAGGATTACCTTAAGGAAGCAGTTTCAAGAGGGGCATGCCTTTACGTCAGCGAGCAGCCCTACGACGTGTCTGTTCCGGGCATCATCACCAACAATGTAAGGAAGGCCATGACGGTCCTGGGGAATCTCTATTACGGGCGTCCCTGGGAGGATCTGAGGATCACGGGAATAACCGGCACCAAGGGCAAGACCAGCGCCGTTTATTACCAGAAGGCAGTTTTCGACAATTACGAAGAAGAAACAGGCGGCAGGGAAAGCGGCATCACCTCCTCCATAGATTACTACGACGGCATTACCAAAGAAGAATCACACAACACGACGCCGGAGGCCATGGAACTTTTACGCCTCATAAGGAATGCGGTGGATTCGGGTCTGGATCTCTTTGAGATGGAGGTCTCATCCCAGGCGCTGAAATACGACAGGGTGGAGGGCGTCACCTATGATGTGGGCGTCTTCATGAACATTTCCACGGACCACATAAGCCCCGTGGAACACACGGATTTCGAGGATTATTTCGCATCGAAGCTGAGGCTTTTCGAGATCACGAAGACCGCTGTTATCAACGCAGGCAGCGATCATTTTGCGCGGATCCTCGCGGAGGCGGGGAAGTGCGAAAAGGTAGTGGTCTTCGGCACACAGCCCTGGTGTGATGTATACGGCTACGACATCAGGAAGGAGGAGTCCTGCATCCGCTTCAGGGTGAGGACCGACAGTTTCGACGAGGAATTCATGCTTACGATGCCTGGCCTCTTCAATGTGGAGAACGCACTGGCGGCCATCGCCGTTTCAAAGGAGCTGGGCATACCGGTCAAAAACATGAAGGCCGGGCTGGAGAAAGCCCGGGTGGCCGGCAGGATGGAGCTCTACACGTCGAAGGACGGCATCATTAACGCCATCGTGGACTACGCCCACAACAGGCTCAGCTTTGAAAAGCTGTTCTCCTCCGTAAGGAAGGAATACCCCGGTTACCGGGTGGTGGCCGTTTTCGGCTCCGCCGGCGGCAAGGCATTTTCCAGGAGAAGGGATCTGGGCGAGGTGTCCGCGAAATACATGGACAAGGTATTCCTGACCGAGGAGGATCCGGGGAAGGAGCCTCCGGAGCAGACAATGGAGGATATAGCAAAGTATATCCGACCCGCGGGCACGGATCACGTTATGATCGCCGACAGGGAGGAAGCCATTATCGCAGCCCTTGACGAGCATGATGTAAAGACCGTTTATCTTGTCCTGGGCAAGGGCGCGGAGACCACGGAAAAGATAGGCACCGAGTATGTGACCTATCCCACAGACGTGGATATAGTTAAGGATTATATCGCGAAGTACGATAAGGAGCACTGATGGCGGGCCTTTTTGAAAGTCTGGAGGAATACGGAAAAAGCGGCAGATACCCCTTTCATATGCCCGGGCACAAGAGAGATCCGGAATTTGTGAAGGTCGCGGACTGCGACATCACGGAGATAGAGGGCTTTGACGATCTGCATCACGCGGAGGGCATCTTAAGGGACTGCGGGGAATACGCGGGAAAACTGTATAACGGCACCGAGACACATTTCCTCGTAAACGGCTCCACCGGGGGCATCCAGGCCGCCGTGGCAGCGGCTGCCGGGCCGGGTGAATATATCCTGGCTGCCAGAAATTCCCATAAGGCTCTTTACAATGCGGCTGCGGTCACCGGGGTGAAGCTGGAATACATCTATCCCCGGATCGACGAAAGATACGGCTGCGCATTGGGAATTACCGCCGATGAAGCGGCGGAGGTCCTGGACATCTGCCTTCTTACGGGTAAGGCCGTAAAGGCCGTATATATAACCTCACCCACCTACGAGGGCATGGTTTCGGACGTAAGGGGCATCGCGAAGGAGTGTCACAAAAGAGGCATACCCCTTATAGTGGACGAGGCCCACGGCGCCCATTTCGGCTTTGATGAAAGGCTGCCGGAGTCGTCGGCGGGGATCGCGGACATAGTGATCCACAGCGTGCACAAGACGCTGCCGTCCCTTACGCAGACTGCGCTGATACACCTTAGCGGAGACATCATCGACAGGGACAGGGTAAGATACATGCTTACGGTGTTCCAGTCCTCCAGCCCTTCATATATCCTGATGGCGTCTATCGACAGATGCATGGAGATGATGGCCGACAGGGCCTTCGTGAAACAGCATTACGACAGGCTTTTCGCGAATATAGAACGCCTTAAAAGGGCGATCTCCGGAGGGAGCCTGAAGCTCCTTGACACCGACGATCCCACAAGGCTTCTGATCGGTGCGGAAAACGGATCCATGGCGGGGCCGGAGATATACAGGGAGCTGGAGAACAGCTTCAATATAGAGCCGGAGATGTATACGCCCTTTTACACTGTGCTGATATCGACGCTCTGCGATACCGACGAGGGCTTTGACCTGCTTATAGGTGCATGCACAGAGCTGGGCAAGCGTTCGTACCCGGAATGCGGGAAGGCGCCGGTGCAGCTTTCAGAGAGGATGAAGCTCTTTGATGCGGGAACGGCCCTGAGGATGGGCAAGAGCATCATCCCCGCAGATAAGGCGGAGGGCAGCATATCAGGCGGATATATTTACGTTTACCCGCCGGGAATACCCATGATCGTGCCCGGTGAAGTAATAGACAAAAAGGTTACAGATGAAATTAAAATGCTCCTGGATCAGGGCTTCGAAGTCCGGGGCCTTTCGGGAGACGGCATACCCGTCGTAAGGACGGAAAGAGACAGAGGCTGATGGGAAAGATATACTGCATCATGGGGAAAAGTGCATCGGGCAAGGATACCATGTACAAAAAGCTGATGGCAGACAAAGAGCTGGGGCTTAGAAAGATGGTGATCTATACCACCAGGCCCAAAAGGGCCGGAGAGATCGACGGCGAGACCTATTATTTCACCGACGAGGAGGGATACAGGCGCTTCGAAGCCGAGGGAAAGGTGATCGAGAGCCGGCTTTACGATACGGTCTACGGGCCCTGGAGGTATTTCACCGCCGACGACGGACGGTCGGATCCGGCGAAGGGCGATCATCTCGTCATCGTGACGCCGGAGGCCTACGAAAAGCTGCGGGACTACTACGGCAGGGATACCGTTGTCCCCCTTTATCTTGTGCTGGACGACGGCGAGAGGCTGCAGCGGGCCCTGGACAGGGAGCGCAAACAGAAGGAGCCCGGCTACAGGGAGATGTGCCGCCGCTATCTGGCGGATGATGCGGATTTTGCCCCCGAAAAGCTTCAAGCCCTGGGAATCGAAGACGGAATAGACAATACGGACAAAGAGGAAGGATTTCTTGCGATAAAACACATGATACTCGGCGCGGATGCGCGGGAGGCTTGAAATGAGCGGATACAGTGATGTGGCAGGACATTTTCAGGTAATAGAATACATGCGCGGCGTCATTAAGGAAGGCATGGTGCCTCACGCCTTTCTTTTCAGCGGCCCGGAGGGCACGGGCAAATCGGTGCTGGCGGGAATTTTCGCCAGGGCGCTGCAGTGCGAGGAGGGCGGAACGGATCCCTGCGGGAAGTGCCGTTCCTGCATTCAGGCGGAGTCCGGGAACCACCCCGACATCATGTGGGTGAAGGGCTCGAAGCAGGGCATCATCGGCGTGGATGATATAAGAGAAAAGGTCAACGACGACATATGCATAAAGCCCTACAGCTCCAGGTACAAGATCTATATCATCGATGATGCGGAGACCATGACGCCGGGAGCCCAGAACGCATTATTAAAGACCATCGAGGAGCCGCCGGAATACGGCATCATCATGCTGCTGGCCAACAACAAGGACAGCCTTCTGTCTACGGTGCGGTCAAGATGCGTGCTTCTGTCCATGAGGCCGGTGGACGACAAAAGCGTCCTCCGCTTCCTTAAGGAGAATTACGACCTTACGGACGAGGAGGCCCAGACTGCGGCGGCCTACGCAGGCGGCAGCATCGGGAAGGCCGTAAAGCTTATCGAAAACGACGACTACAGGGAGATAAGGCGGCGTGTGCTGCACCTGGTGCGCGGCATAGATTCCATGGAGATCTATGAATTAAAGGATGCAATAAAGGAGATAACGGCTTATAATATAAGTCTTCCCGACATCATCGATATGATGATGATATGGTACAGGGACGTTCTCATGCTGAAGGCCACCAACGACATCGGCCTTCTGAATTACAGGGACGAATACAAATACCTGAAGCAGAAGAGGAACGTGATCTCATACGAGGGGTTGGATTCCATTATCGGGGCCATGGAGAAGGCGAAATCGCGGCTCCGGGCCAATGTGGAGCCCGGCATCGTTATGGAGATGCTGCTTATGAATATAAAGGAGAACCAGAATGATCGTTAATGTTATAGGCGTACGCTTCAGATCCAACGGCAAGGTCTATTATTTCGACCCCGGCAAACTGGAGATAGAGAAGGGACAGAACGTTATAGTAGAGACCGTCCGGGGCGTGGAATACGGCATGGTATCCTTCGGGAACAAGAAGATCTCTGACCAGGATATAAACGCGCCGCTGAAGCCGGTCATCAGGCTGGCTACGCCGGAGGACGACAAAAGGAATACGGAGAACCGCAAGAAGGAGAAGGAAGCCTTCGTTATCTGCCAGCAGAAGATAAAGGATCACGGTCTCGACATGAAGCTTCTGGATACGGAATACACCTTCGACAACAACAAGGTGCTGTTCTACTTCACCGCCGACGGCAGGGTGGATTTCAGGGAGCTGGTAAAGGACCTGGCCTCCGTTTTCAGGACACGTATTGAGCTGCGCCAGATAGGCGTCAGGGACGAGACCAAGCTCTGCGGAGGCGTGGGCGTCTGCGGACGTACCCTCTGCTGCTGCAGCTACCTTTCGGATTTCAGCCCGGTGTCCATCAAGATGGCGAAGGACCAGAACCTGTCCCTCAATCCCACCAAGATCAGCGGGATCTGCGGCAGGCTGATGTGCTGCCTCAAAAACGAAGAGGAGACATATACGTATCTGAATTCGAGACTGCCCAACATGAACGACATCGTAACGGTACCCGGCGGCGACAAGGGCAAGGTCACAGGGATGAACGTCCTGCGCCAGACCGTTAAGGTGGCAGTGGATCTGGGCAATGATGAGATAGAGGAGAAGGAATTCCCCGCCTCGGAGCTGAAGTTCAAGAGCAGAGGCAGGAAAGACAGCAAGGTGACCAGGGAGGAGCTGGAAGCCTTAAAGGGACTGGAGGACAATGCTTAAGGAAGGTGAAAGGCTGGACAGCCTGCAGCGCAACGGATACAGCATAATTCAGAATGAGGACGGCTTCTGCTTCGGCATGGACGCCGTTCTTCTGTCTGCGTTTACGGTGGTGAAAAAGGGCGAGCGGGTGCTGGACCTGGGTACGGGCACCGGCGTCATCCCGATCCTGCTGGAAGCAAAAACGGAGGGCAGCCATTTCACCGGGCTGGATATACAGGAGCAGTGCGCCGACATGGCCCGCCGAAGCGTGATGCACAACGGCCTTCAGGACAAAATAGATATCGTCTGCGGAGACCTTTGCAACATTAAAGAGTTCTTTAAAAGGGGCGATTTCGACGTTGTGGTATCGAATCCTCCCTACATGGCGGAGCTGACCGGTGAAGTTAATCCGGAGAGCGCAAAGGCCGTTTCCCGCCACGAGATAAAATGTACCCTGAAGGACGTGGTCAAGGCGGCCTCCGACATGCTGCAGGAGGGCGGACGGTTCTATATGGTGCACAGGCCCCACAGGCTGGCGGAGATCATCACCGTATTAAGGGAGAACAGGCTGGAGCCCAAGCGTATGCGCATGGTGCATCCGAGGATCGGGTCTGATGCAAACATGGTGCTTATCGAAGCCGTACGGGACGGAGGGACGTTTCTGAAGGTAGAAAAGCCACTTGTCATCTTCGACGGAGACGGGGAGTACTGCAGGGAAGTCAGTGACATTTACGGGTGATGTACACTGAATAAAGTACATCTGTTTTATTGACCTTGATTTTTAATAGTGATATAATTCAGCCATATTATTTTTTCGGTGAATGAAATGCTGATAAAGCCCCTGAATAAGTTGTTAAAGAATGGCGCTTCGGCGCGGGCAACATTTGTCTCAAGGGGTAGTTCTAAGCTTTTTTAAGGACATTGCAGGAGAAACGGCAGTGTCTTTTTTCATTTATATTTCATTTCATTGAGAAAATGTTAAAACGGTATGAAGCCGGGAGGGGCTTTATATAGAATTATGAGGAGGAAAAAGAAACATCATGGATAAGTTATTCAAACTCAGTGAGCGCGGCACAAATGTGAGAACAGAGATCATCGCCGGCCTCACAACATTCATGACCATGGCCTATATCCTGGCAGTTAACCCCAACATCCTGTCAGCAACGGGCATGGATGCAGGAGCTGTATTCACGGCTACCGCACTCGGTTCCATCATAGGAACGCTCTGTATGGCACTGTTTGCCAATTATCCCTTCGCACTGGCACCCGGCATGGGCCTTAATGCATATTTTGCATATACGGTAGTCCTGGGTATGGGATATTCCTGGCAGACAGCCCTCACGGCAGTCCTTATCGAGGGACTTATATTCATCGTTCTGTCACTTATCAATATCCGCGAGGCGATATTCAATGCGATCCCCAAGAACCTGAAGGTGGCGGTTTCCGCCGGTATCGGTCTGTTTATCGCATTCATCGGCCTTCAGAATGCAAAGCTTACGATCGGCGGCGCAACGTTGGTTCAGCTCGTTACCGTAGGCAAATACAATGATGTCAACGGCGCGGCCGCAACCTTCAATGATCTGGGCATCACGGCTATCCTTGCCATCGTGGGCATCATCATTACGGCCATCCTTATCGTTAAGAAGGTCAAAGGACACATCCTCTGGGGCATCCTTATAACATGGATCCTCGGAATGATCTGTCAGGCAGCGGGCCTTTACATCCCCAACCCCGCAGAAGGCTTCTACAGCCTGTTCCCCGATTTCTCAAGCGGCATCGCTATCCAGAGCATAGAGCCGATCTTCTTCAAGTTTGATTTCAGCAATGTGCTGACCCTTGACTTCATAGTTATCCTGTTCAGTTTCCTGTTCGTTGATATCTTCGATACGCTGGGCACTCTTATCGGCGTGGCGACCCAGGCAGACATGCTGGATGAAGACGGCAAGCTGCCCAAGATCAAAGGCGCACTTATGGCAGACGCCATCGGTACCACATGCGGCGCTATCCTCGGTACATCGACGGTAACGACATTCGTTGAGAGTGCATCAGGCGTTGCAGAAGGCGGACGTACGGGACTTGCATCGATCGTAACGGCCATAATGTTCGCCCTGGCACTGTTCCTGTCGCCGATCTTCCTGGCTATTCCTTCATTTGCTACGGCACCTGCGCTTATCCTTGTCGGCTTCTTCATGATGCAGAACGTTGTCAAGATCGATTTCCAGGATCCGTCGGAGTCTATCCCCTGCTACATCTGTATTTTCGCAATGCCTCTGTTCTACAGTATTTCAGAAGGTATTTCGATGGGTATCATCTCCTATGTACTTATCAACCTGCTGACAGGCAAGGCAAAGGAGAAGAAGATAAGCGTACTGATGTATGTACTCTGTATACTGTTCATACTGAAATACGTATTCCTGTAAGCAGCAGGCTTTAAGGTCACGCTGCCCGGAACGGTTCCGGGAGAAAGACCGAAGGCAGGCTGCGTGGGCATAAGCCCAAAACCAAATATGCTTGGCACGGCGCACGGCTGATCTTAACTGACGGTCGTGCGCTGTTTTTCGCGAAGACAAAGCGAATGCAGCGGGAGAAGCCAGGGAAAGAGCTCCCCGAATGCGAAGCATTTAAAAATAACCGTCGTCCAACCGGACGCAAACTTGTTTGCGGATGGGAAGACGGCGGGTATTTTTATTGCGCAAATGCTCTGCATTTGCGCGGGGAGCGTATATTGAAAAGGATACTTCCGGTATATGAGCGCGACCGCGACCCAGAGCCGAAGGCGAAG
>JAFRYJ010000152.1 GCA_017437705.1 Lachnospiraceae bacterium | reverse complement strand
GATGGACGCTTACTACGCCTCTCTGGTGCTTACCGGCATAGATAAAAACTGCGAGTTGTATACAAAGTTATATTCCGGTAAAAAGCATGAAAAGGAAGCATCACAGAAGACAGAAGACCTTTATACCGCTATCGTTAAGGGTCTTTCCGATGATGCGGTAAAGGCTGCGGTATCCGAGCTGTCGGAAGCATCACCCCTGGATATTATCGAAAAGAGACTGATCCCCGCCCTGGATGATGTGGGCCGGAGATTCGAGGAAAAAACGCTCTTCCTCCCCCAGCTCCTTATGAGCGCCCAGGCTGCGGACGCGGCTTTTACGGAGATAAGGAAGGCCATTGAAAAGGCCGGCACAGGCACCACCGACGAGAGCCGAAAGATAGTTGTTGCCACGGTTCACGGCGACATCCACGACATAGGCAAGAACATCGTAAAGGTCCTGCTGCAGAGCTACGGCTTCAATGTAATAGACCTGGGCAAGGATATACCCGCTCAGGCCGTTGTTGATGCCGTTAAAAGATCTGATGTAAAGCTCGTCGGTCTCAGCGCCCTAATGACCACTACCCTGCCCGCCATGAGGGAGACGACAGAGCTCCTGAATAAGGAGTGTCCCGGCTGCAGAGTCGTCGTAGGCGGTGCAGTCCTTACAAAGGACTATGCGGAGGAGATCGGCGCGGATAAATATGCAAAGACCGCAATGGATACAGTAAAATACGCTCAGGAAGTACTGGATAATCAGAAAGATATATAGTATAACTATATTGAAATAAACACAAACAAACAAATTCAAACAAATAATCACAACCAAAGGAGAAGCGAAATGAAAGAGTATTTCAAGCAGTTCGAAGCTGAATGGGTCGACAAAATGACAAAAGCCATTGCATCAAAGCCCTATTCAGAATGCGAGAAGGGTGTAGCAGACATTGCCCTTGCCACTCTTGAGGAGATCGGCGCAGAATGCTGCAGAGATAAGGTCGGCAACGTAGTCGGCGTTATCCGTGGATCGGAACCCGGCCCTACCATCGTACTTAACGGCCATATGGACGTTGTTCCCGAAGGCTCCCTTGAGGCCTGGGGAGATCTTGATCCCTTCAAGGCTGAAGTAAGGGACGGCAAGCTCTACGGCCGCGGAACCACAGACATGCTTTCAGGTTTTATGTGCGAGCTCTTCGCCTTCAGAGAGGTAAAGAAGGCTGTTGATGCCGGCGCAGCTCTTAAAGGCAATCTCGTTATCGCAGGCGTTGTCTGCGAAGAGACAGCCGAGTCCCTCGGTACACTTACCCTTTGCGAAGAAACTCTTCCCGCAATGAATATCAAGCCCGATTTCGTTATTCTCGGCGAGCAGTCAAACGGCAACCTCAATGTAGGTCAGAGAGGCAAGGTTGAGCTCGTTGTTGAAGTATACGGCAAGGTAGCTCATTCATCGGCTCCCTGGCAGGGTATCAGCGCAGTTGAGAAGGCAATGCCCGTTGTTGAAGCCATCAACAATCAGCTTTACAAGGTACAGCCCGTTCACGAGAAGCTCGGCCCCGCCGTTATGTGCGTAACGGATATTGAGGTAACTCCCGGCAGGATGTATTCATGCGTTCCCGATCACTGCTCCATCACCATCGACAGAAGGTATCTCCCCGATTCATATCCCGGAACCATCCAGGAGTGCATCGATGAATTCCAGGCATTCCTTGACTTCCTTGCAAAGAAGGATCCCGAATTCAAGGCAGAGGTCCATCAGAGGATGAACAAGAGAAAGAGCT
The DNA here is from genome assembly GCA_017437705.1 of Lachnospiraceae bacterium. The sequence goes on along the minus strand of JAFRYJ010000152.1, from coordinate 2,667 downwards.
ACCTCGGCGACGTTTACGAGATCCCCAAGCAGCACGCTGCATGGATCACGGATATGGAGCTGCCCATGGTTAAAGCTTCCTTCGCTGCCCTCAGGAAGATCGGCCTCGATCCCCAGGAAGCTTACTTCGTAGTAGGTACCGACGGTTCCATTACCGCCGGCACATACAACATCCCCACCATCTCCTTTGCAATGACGCTTCCCGAGATGTGCCATCAGCCCAGAGAGTACTGCGTACTTGCAGATGAAATGGTAGAGATCGAAGGCTTCACCGTAATGGCATTTGACCTTCTGGGTCTCGACTTCGACGCAACATATCCCGACTGATAAACAAATAATTCACACTGCGGCATCCTGTGCAAACGGGATGCCGTTTGGTTTTTAATGGTGTATAATCAGAGCAAGATAATAAGACGAAGGGGGTCTTAAAATGACTGAATATTTCAACAGCCTGAAGGACGAATGGATAAGCACCATGCAGGCTGCTATAGCGGAAAAACCGCTGTCCGGGCAGGAAAAGGGCGTCGCGGATCTTCTGTTAAAAGAGCTGGAGAAGGCCGGTATCGAATGCTGCCGCGATGAGGCGGGAAATGTTGTCGGCATACTCCGCGGCACCGGAGACGGTCCCGTTGTTATGACAAACGGCCATATGGACGTTGTGCCCGAAGGCAATATCGATGCATGGCAGGGATACGATCCCTATAACGCCGTTGTAGAGGGGGACAAGCTTATCGGCGGGGGCACCTCCGACATGCTCAACGGAACTATAAGCGAGCTGTTTACGATCCGCGAGTTCAAAAAGCTTCTCGATGCAGGCAAGGAGATGAACGGAACGCTGGTATTCACCGCTGTCGTAAATGAGGAGCCTGCGGAATCCATGGGCGTGCTTTATCTCTGTCAGAACACTCTTCCCAAACTGGGCATCAAACCGGATTTCGTTATAATCGGCGAGCCCTGCGAAGGCAACTTCTATGTAGGACAGAGAGGCAAAGTGGAGCTTGTCGTGGACGTGTACGGCAAGGTGGCCCACTCCTCCGCTCCCTGGCAGGGAATAAGCGCCGTCGAGAAGGCGATACCCGTTATGGAAGCCATCATCAACAACATGTATAAAAAGAGCATGACCCACGAAAAGCTGGGCTTCTCCGGTATGTGCATAACAGACGTAGAGGTAACTCCCGGAAGGATGTATTCCTGCGTTCCGGACCACTGCTCCATCACAGTGGACAGGCGTTATGTTCCGCCCTTCACCGTACAGGACTGCATCGACGAGATACAGGAATACCTGGACTACCTGGCATCGAAGGACCCCGATTTCAGGGCCGAGGTGCATCAGAGGATGAACGTCAGGGAATCCTATACAGGCTTCTCCATGGAGGTTCCGAAGCAGCACCCCGTATGGGTCACCGGCGAGGACGACAAATTTGTAAATATCTGTAAGGAAGCTCTTAACGAGCTTGGCTACGAGCCTGAATATAAGTATAAAGTCGGCGGCAACGACGGTTCCGTTACAAGAGGAATTTACGGAATACCCACGCTCATCTATTCCTATGGAATCGTTCCCATAATCCACAAGCCCATGGAGTATGTGCGCATCAGCGAGGAGATGCAGGAAATGGAAGGCCTTGCAGCCATGATGTGCAAACTCTTCGGCATGGATTTCCACGAGTGCTTCGGATGATGAAATAAATCTCTTAAAGGTACATATAAATGACTGAATACTTCAACAGTTTAAGAGACGAATGGATAAAGACCATGTGCGCCGCCATAGCCTCAAAGCCTCTTTCGGGCCATGAAAAAGGCGTGGCAGACCTGCTTTTAAAAGGTCTTCGGGATGCCGGTATAGAAGCTTACCGCGATGATGCCGGCAACATCATAGGCGTGCTGCGGGGTACCGGCGACGGTCCCGCAGTCATGACCCACGGCCATATGGACGTTGTACCCGGCGGAAATACCGATGCGTGGAACGGCCGGGACCCCTTTGTGCCCGTTGTGGAAAACGGCAGGCTGTACGGCCGCGGGGCATCTGATATGCTCATGGGTACCGTCAGCGCATTTTTCACGATCCGCGAGTTCAAAAAGCTGCTGGATAAAGGCATGAATATGAACGGTACCCTTATATTCGCCGGCGTTGTAAATGAAGAGCCCGCCGAATCCATGGGAACACTGCATCTTCTGGAAAAGACTCTTCCCGAGCTGGGACTCTGGCCCGATCTGGTGATACTGGGCGAGCCCTGTGAAGGAGGTATTTACCTTGGAAGCAGGGGCAAGGTGGAGCTTGTTGTGGACGTCTACGGAAAGGTGGCCCACTCTTCCGCCCCGTGGCAGGGAATAAGCGCAGTGGGAAAGGCTATGCCTGTTATGAAAGCCGTCATCAATAACATGTACAAAAAGAGCATGACTCACCATAAGCTGGGCTTTTCCGCCATGTGCATCACGGATGTTGAAGTAAGCCCGGGACGCATGTATTCCTGTGTTCCCGATAAATGCTCCATCACCATAGACAGGCGCTACGTGCCGCCCTTTACTATTCAGGATACTATCGATGAGATAAGAGGATTCCTGGATTATCTGGCTTCAAGGGACCCTGACTTCAAGGCTGAAGTGCATCAGAGATTCAATACGAGAAGCTGTTATACCGGGCTTTCAGCTGACGTTGCCAAGCAGCATC
>JAFRYJ010000151.1 GCA_017437705.1 Lachnospiraceae bacterium | reverse complement strand
GGTGATCTTCATCGTGTCGGTGGCCACCGGCAGGAAGGTCAAGCGCCGTGATGTGAAAAAGACGGATTTCACTGAGATCAAGGATCCCAACCCCCTTGTTATCCAGGGTGAGCAGAAAAGCAGCCTGACGGACTTCAATACGGGCAGGTTCTCGCTTATAAATCTTCTGATCGGCATCATAGTGGGCGCGGCGGCCATCGGGCTGTTGCTTATTCCGTCCATCAAAAAGACGGAGGCGCAGCGGTACAACAACGCGGTGGCGGATTATTCAAGCATCATCACGTCGAGGAACAGGACCATTGCAAACCTGAATGCGCGCATAAGCGATATGGAGGAGGAGATGGCTCTGATGCGGTCCCAGATGGAGCAGTATGCCTCTTATACCGACGAGGGTACAAATGACGATCTTCTGCTTCAGGCGGCGAAGGAATACCTGAACGGCAACCTCCGCGGCGCAGGCGAGATCCTTTCGGAGATCGAAAGGGACAAGCTGGACCATACTTCCTCCGTCGATGTTTACGAATTCCTTGTAAACGAATGCCGCGACACCATAGTCGACAACATGTATGTGGACGCCCTTACGAATTACAGAAACGGGCTGTATACCGATGCGCTGGACGGCTTCAGAAAGGTGCTGAATCTGGCGCCGGATTACGCCGACGCGGTATTCTACAGGGCGATGACGTATTACGAGCTGGCAGACAGGACCAACGCCAGGAAATATCTCGAGGAATTTATCGAGAGATTCCCCAACAACAGCCATGTGGGCGAGGCCAACGAGATCCTGAGGACGATGCAGGAGTAACGACATGACGGTGCTGACGGCCGGGAGCAGGCAGAATAAGTAAGATCATACCCGCCGGAAACGGCGGGTAATTGATGAAGCGGATCCCGGGATCATCCGGATGACGGCCCGGGAGATGCAATAAACTTAAACGAGGTAATGATGCAAATGGAAAAGGGTATCATCGATCAGAGGATCGAAGCGTTAAGAAAAGTAATGAAGGACAGGGGCGTTCTGGCATACATCATCCCCACAGGGGACGACCACATGTGTGAATACCTCTGCGACCATTTTATGGAAAGGAAATATATGTCCGGATTCACCGGATCCGCCGGCACGCTGGTGGTGACTTCGGATAAGGCCGGTCTCTGGACCGACGGAAGGTATCATCTTCAGGCGGGAGAACAGCTGAAGGGCACATGCATCGAGCTCTTTAAGGCCGGCAGGAAGGGCGTTGCCACGATAAAGGAATATCTGACGGACGCGGTTCAAAAGGCGAAGGATGACGGAGAGACGGACGTTAAGGTGGGCGTTCCCGGAAACATGATAAGCGCGGACTACGGCATCAGCCTGGAGGAGAGCCTTGCAGAGTGCGGCGCGGAGCTCCTCTACAGGGACGATCTGGTGGACCTTGTCTGGGAGGACAGACCCGGAAAGCCCGAAAGCCGCGTATGGGTATTGGGAAACGAGTATACAGGCGAGGACGCGTCGTCAAAGATTAAAAGGGTAAGGGATACACTGAAGGACGGCGAGACGCTGGTGGTCTGCGATCTTCCGGAGACGGCGTGGCTTTTCAACATAAGGGCCGATGATGTTCTCTACACTCCGGTCAAGCTGGCATTCACCGTGCTGGACAAGGAGAAGGCTTTAGTCTATACGGACCTGCCTGAGGGAAACGATGACATCAGGACGTATCTTTCAGGTCTGGGAGCGGAAGTAAGGCCCTATGATGATTTCTATAAAGACATTGCAGGCCTGCCCGGACGTGCCGTTGTGGATAAGCTTTATGCAAATTACAAGCTGTACCGCCTGCTGAAGGAGACCGGGGAGGTGGAATTCAGGAAGAGCGACATCACGGAGTTCAAGGCTATCAAGAACGATACTGAGGCGGAGAATCTTATATCCTGCCATGTGGATGACGGAGCCGCCCTCACTAAGTTCATTTATTACATGAAGCACACCGACAACGTGGAGACGGAGATCTCCGCGGCGGATAAGCTGGAGGCTTTCAGAAGGCAGACGCCGGATCTTTTCGAGCTGTCCTTCGATTCCATCTGCGGATTTGCGGATCATGGTGCCATCATCCATTACGGCGCCACGCCGGAGACTGATGTGACCATCGAAAAGAGGAGCATGCTCCTTATCGATTCCGGCGGACAGTATTTAAGAGGCACCACGGATGTTACCAGGACCTTCGCCATGGGCGAGGTGACGCCTGAAATGAAGAAGCATTACACCGCAGTCATGCAGGGCACACTCCGGCTTATGAACGCAAAGTTCCCCGAGGGAACGCCGGGAAGCCTGCTTGACGGCATCGTAAGGTCTCCGGTATGGGCCATCAACTGCGATTACATGCACGGCACCGGCCACGGCATAGGCTTCTGCCTGGGCGTTCACGAGGATCCCGTAAGGATTCCCGGTCCTCCGACGGAGGATGCGTGGACATTCAAGGCCGGCGCGGTAGTATCGGATGAACCCGGTATCTATATCGACGGGGAGTACGGCATCAGGATCGAGAACCAGCTCCTCTGCGTCAAATGCGGCGACGGCCTGTTCGGCGACATGCTGGGCTTCAGATGCCTTACGATGGCGCCCATGGATATGGATCTGGTTGATCTTGACATGCTGAATTCCGACGACCTCAGGATGCTCAGGGATTATCAGAATACCGTATATGAAGCCCTTAAAGACAGATTAAACGACGACGAAAGAGAGTGGCTTAAGAGCCAGACGGAGTTCTAAATAATGCCTGCGATATCAAATGACTGGCTTCCCGTCCTTCAGGAGGAATTCAGGAAGCCCTATTACAGGGATCTGTACGGATTCGTTGCGGATGAATACAGACGGTATACCATTTACCCGCCGAAGGAGGATCTTTTCAATGCGCTGCACCTGACGCCTCTTTCGAAGGTAAAGGCGGTGATACTGGGACAGGATCCCTATCATAACGTGAACCAGGCTCACGGGCTCTGCTTTTCCGTGCCGCCTTCCCAGAAGGAGATCCCGCCGTCTCTGGAGAATATCTATAAGGAGCTCCATGACGATCTGGGGCTGAAGATCCCCAATAACGGTTATCTGAAAAAATGGGCCGACGAGGGAGTTCTGCTTCTGAATACGGTGCTTACGGTAAGGGCTCACAGGGCAAATTCCCATGCCGGCCATGGATGGGAGGAATTCACCGACGCCATCATTAGGGCGGTCAATGATGTGGATCGTCCCGTGGTCTTCATGCTCTGGGGCAGGAACGCCATAAGCAAAAGAAGCATGCTGACAAACACGAAGCATCTGGTGCTGACGGCTCCCCATCCCAGCCCGCTGTCAGCGTACAGAGGTTTTTTCGGCTGCAGGCACTTCAGCCAGGCGAACGATTTTTTAATGCAGCACGGGGCTGAGCCCATCGACTGGCAGATACCGGATATCTGACAGTATATAAGGATCGCAGGATATCCTTGAATCAGGATCCTTACAGGCACAGGATACCGTGTCCTGGTTTTACGATTTTTAAAAAACAGCATAAAAATGTGCAGAATGAGTGACTTTTATGGCGGAAACCGGCAATTGCAACCGCCGGTTGCGGCATTTCCAAGCACACTTTATGGTCTGCAACCGTGTTTTTCCGTAGGATCATCATAACGAAAACGGAAAAACAGGAGGTTTCAAAATGATACTTGCAGATAAGATAATCGAACTCAGAAAGAAAAACGGATGGTCCCAGGAGGAGCTGGCGGAGAAGATGGACGTGAGCCGCCAGTCCATATCGAAATGGGAAATGGCCCAGTCCGTACCGGATATGGCCAGGATACTCCGCCTGTCGGAGATATTCAATGTAAGCACGGATTACCTTTTAAAGGATGATATCGAATCCTTTGAGCAGGAGGTGCTTCCCGATTCGGGAACTGCCGCACGTCCCGTAACAATGGAGGAGGCATCCGAATTCCTGAAGCTGAAGGCGAAAAACGCGCGGCGCATTTCGCTGGGAGTGCTTCTCTGTGTGCTTTCACCCATACTTCTTATATTCCTGGGCGGCGCCAGCGACTGCGGAAAGATCGCCCTTACGGAGGCACAGGTCGGAGGCATCGGGCTTACTGCCCTGATACTTCTTGTGGGCTGTGCGGTGGCTCTTTTCGTGGTATCGGGCCTCAGCATGAGCAAATACGAATTCCTTGAAAAGGAACCCATTGATACGCTGTACGGCGTGGACGGAATGGTTAACGAGAAAAGAGAGCAGTTCAGGTCCGCATTCAACTGGCAGCTGACCCTGGGTATCGTGCTTTGTGTCCTGGCCGTTATACCGATAGGCATCACACTGATCATTTTCGGGGAAAGTGAGTTCCCTCAGATCATCGCCATCTGTACGCTGCTGGCGCTGGCCGGGATCGGCGCGATGCTTATAGTCCGCGTCTGCACCGTATGGGGAGGCTATCAGATGCTTCTTGAGGAGGGCGATTATTCAAGAGAAGCAAAGGAAGACAACAGGATACACAGTGTTTTCGGTTCGATCTACTGGCTTATTGTAACTGCTGCATATCTTGCCTGGAGCTTTATCGCAAAGGACTGGAGCAGGTCGTGGATCATCTGGCCCATCGCAGGCGTTCTCTACGGAGCGGTGTTTGCCATCGTAAAGGCGCTGAGAATGAAAAAAGACTGAAAATGACGAAACGAATAAACGGCAGGGGAGCGTCCCCTGCCGTTTTTCCGTATCCGGGAGAGTGTGACATCATACAGTCTTTCTGCAAACATCGTTATTTATAACGGTATGACGCGGGAGTTTATGATATAATCCATTTAAATGATTTATCTTTTTGAAGCATAATACAGGATTTTAAAGACATCGGGAGGAATGACATGAAGATAGTAATGCTTGATACTGATTCCATAGGCTATGACGTAGACCTTTCCGCGTTTGACGAACTGGGCGAGGTGGTTTCATACGGCACCACCGCATACGATGAGATCGGAGAGAGATCGAAGGATGCGGACATCATAATAATGAATAAGCAGCTTATAAACGAAGGTTCCATTAAGGATGCGGAGAACCTGAAGCTTGTGTGCATCACGGCCACGGGCATCAACAATCTGGATACCGAATATCTGGACAGGAGGGGGATCGCCTGGAGGAACGTGTCCGGCTATTCAACGGAGAGCGTGGCGCAGCATACGTTCGCGATGATGTTCTACCTGCTGGAGCAGCTCCCCTATTACGATAACTATACGAAGACGGGAAAATACGTTAATGATGTGAGCTTCACCCATTTTGCGAAGATCTTCCATGAGCTGCAGGGTATGACCTGGGGCATCATCGGCATGGGCAACATCGGAAAGCGCGTTGCACAGATAGCCGAATGCTTCGGCTGCAAAGTGATCTATTATTCGACCTCCGGTAAGAACCTGGATGCGGGTTACGAATGCGTTTCCTTTGACGAGCTTCTGGAGCGCTCGGATATCGTTTCCGTGCATGCGCCCCTCAACAGCAATACGGAAGGACTCATGAACGCCGACGCATTTAAGAAGATGAAAAACAGCGCCATCTTCATTAACGTAGGCAGGGGTCCCATCGTTGTTGAGGAGGACCTGGCCTGCGCCCTTGAAAACGGCGACATCAAGGCGGCGGGCATCGATGTTTTATGCAAGGAGCCCATGGCGGAGGACTGCCCTTTAAGAAGGATACAGGACAGCGGAAAGCTGATCATCACTCCCCATATTGCATGGGCCGCTTCCGAAACAAGAGCGCGCCTTATGGACATGGTACTGGATAATATAAAGAACTGGCAGGCCGGTCTCAGCTGAAGATGAGCCCCTGCTGCCACATAAGATAACCCACATAGGATACGTACAGAACTACCATACAGATACCCTCAGGCCGCGTAATGCGGCCTTTTGTGGCGGCAAATATCATAGTTATTATGCTGATGGCGATCAGATAGGCGATATCGATGAAGCATTCATCGGCAAAGTTCAGCGGGCTGAAAATGCCCGATGCGCCGAGAATGAACAGTATATTGAAAAGATTGCTGCCGACGATATTGCCCAGGGCCAGGTCGTTCTCGCCCTTGCGTGACGCAACAATGGACGTTACAAGTTCCGGCAGCGATGTGCCCACGGCGATCACCGTAAGCGCTATAAAAGCGTCGCTGACGCCGAAGGAGCGGGCGATCTTCGTGGCGGAATCAACCACAAGCTGGCCTCCCGCGATGACGAGGGCGATACCGATCAAAAGAAGGATCGTGCATTTTAAGGGAGTGAGGTCCTTTATCTCGGGCACATCCTCTTCAATGCCCTCCCTGTGGGACTTCATACCCGAGCGTACCTGATAAGTTATGAAGAGCAGGAACAGTATAAAGAGGATAAGGCTGTCGATCCTGCTAATCATGTTCTTCTCAGCACCGAAAAGAACAGCGTCGAGACCCATTACAAGAAGGAGCCCCGCGGCCAGTATGGACCATAAAAGCTCCTTCTTAATTATGCTTTTGCTGACGGGGAGGGGCTTCATGATGGCGCAGATGCCGCCCACCATAAGAAGATTGAACAGGTTCGACCCGATGATGTTTCCCACGGCGATATCGTTGCTGCCTCTGATGGCGGCGGTAATGGATACGGCCGCCTCCGGAGCGCTGGTGCCTACGGAGACGATGGTGAGCCCTATGATAATGGGAGGAATATGCGCAAGCTTCGCAAAGCCCGAGCTTCCTTCCACGAACCAGTCAGCCCCCTTGATAAGGGCCACAAAACCAACGATAAGCAGTAAATACGGTAAAACAGCGTCCAATTTCCTATCCTCCCGGTAAACATCATTAATTCTACCATGATGCCGGGGAGGGGTCAATTTGGATTGCGCGGAGAGGCCCGCCGGAAACCTGCGGTCTGCGCGGAAAACGGGCCGGTATCCGCTGAAAAAACAGACCGGGTTCACACATTGAACATATAACAGTTGTATGGTAATATAAGCAGTGCCGTCCGGGGATATTGCGGCCGGCATCATCAAGGAGACTGTTTTATGGACAACAGGGAGAAAGCGCAGATCCGTATCCTGACTGCCATTTGCATGGTGCTCTATCTGCTTCTCCTTTTTTATGTGTGTTTTTTCAGCGAAGCATACAGGGCAGAAGGAGCGGCCGATTACAGATATAACCTGGTCCCTTTCAGGGAGATCATAAGATTTTATTCGAATATAGATTCGCTGGGATTCAGGGCTGTGTTCGACAACCTTCTCGGCAACGTCATAGCCTTTATTCCCTTCGGATTCTTTTATCCGATCATTATAAAAAGACATTCGAGCTTCTGGAGGACGTTTTTCGGGGCGCTTTGTCTGAGCCTCATTATCGAGACGATCCAGTTCCTCACGAAGGTCGGCGCCTTTGACGTGGACGACCTTATACTGAACACCTTCGGAGGCGTACTCGGATATTTGCTGTTCAAACTGGTGAACAGGATCAGGAGGTCCCATCTTGGCTAGGCAGGTATACAGCTTTTCAAAGATAAAAAAACAGAAGACGAAGGCCGGAATGGACGCATTCATCATGGGTGTCATATCGCTTGTTATCATAGCGGCGCTGGTCATCTATGCCGTGGTATCCGAGGGCAATGTGGGAAGGGCAGGGCTCCTTCTGTACATCGCCTTTATGCTCTCCATAGCCGGAACGGTCATATCGGCGAGGGCCCTCCGTGACGACGACACCTACGGGCCTTATATCAAATCGGGGCTTATAATAAACATCATCGGTATCGTGGCGTTTTTAGCCATAAACTTTTACGGGATGATGGCGGACTAGGATAAATGAGCCATATAGAAATAGAAACTAACGAAAATATCATAAGGGAAAGATACGGGCTTGTAAGCGAAAGGATAGCCGGTATAGCCGGGGAAGAGCCGGGGGAAAGCGCCACAGGCGGTTTTTTCAGGTCTGCGGCGGAGCTTATGCTAAAGGTTTTTGAGATCCTGGAGAACGATGTTCCTGCCGGTGATGCCGTAAAGCTCTACGAGACCGTCTCCGGAGAAAACTACGCCCGTTCCTATGCGGATCCCGCCTTCGCCGAAAGATCGCTGGGATCCTTCGGCAGCTGGGCATCCCTGCTTTTTGCCCACATCATAAGCGTCGTACCGTTCACGTGGGAAGGAGACCTGGAGGAGGTCACTCTTGCAGCAGAGCTTTTCTCCCAGGTCCACGCCCTGTTTGCAGGCGGTGAGGAGCCCTCGGAAAAGACGGTGCATGAGACCTTTTATTATCATTTTTCCGATAATTTCAGGGGCAGATTTGAAAAAAGGACTGCAGCGAAGTATTCGCAGGATGATGATGGAAGGTCCGGAGGGGCATCAGTACCGGTCTTTGATTTTTATTATGGCGAGCCCTGCGGCGCAGATGATGTATTTTATCCTGCGAAAGGTTTTGCGGAGGATCATTTCTACGATCTGGCCCTGGTGGCGGACAGGAATTTCTGCTCGATAAGGCTTGAAGCCATGGAGCAGGTATATGAAAAGCACAGGGAAGATATCCTGCGTCATAAGGTAGACGGAGATGCCGGAAGTACCGCGAAACAGGCCTTGGAAGAGCCTTTTGTGCCGGCAGAGGACAGGTTCGACAAACGCAGGCTGAAGCTTGTAAAAGAGCTCGCGGATCAGGCAGCGTCCCTGCGGAAAAGGTATACGGACGGGAGATCCTGAAGGACTTCTAAAACAGTGCAAAATTCATCAAATATGTATTGACAAAATACCACCGCGGTGGTATTTTTTATACATAGATGTTAGCACTCTACATTTTCGAGTGCTAACAGAAAGCGGAGAAAAGATATGGAATTAGACAACAGAAAAATAGCGATACTTAAAGTGATAATCCGTACATATCTCGACACCGGGGAACCGGTGGGGTCCAGGACCATCTCGAAG
>JAFRYJ010000150.1 GCA_017437705.1 Lachnospiraceae bacterium | reverse complement strand
GGGTTTGTTTATAGGGAATCCCGGAGGAATTTCCTATAAAGAGAAAAAAGGCCACCTGTCAGTGACCTAAGCTGATAATACTTTTCTTCCTTTTCTTCTTCTGGCAGCCAAAACTTTTCTTCCGTCAGCCGTACTCATTCTCTTACGGAATCCGTGTACCTTAGATCTCTGTCTGTTTTTAGGCTGAAATGTCATTTTCATGGCGATGACACCTCCTTTTTCTTTATTTAAATTTTAAGGACTGTCTTTAAACAATACGCAGTTTATTATATTATCAAGAATTTACGTAGTCAAGAAAATTTCTTTATTTATAAGCGTTTAAAGGCTTTCCGTGTACTTAATTTTGTCCACAATTTGTGGATAACATGTGGAAAACTTTTCAACAATTCATTCTTTTTATCTGCAACCTGCTGAACAGCCTGTTTTTACTGTATGCCCGTTATCCCCATGATGCAGAAAACGTCGAAAAACGTCGAAAAAAATCGGTTTAAAAACTTCAAAAATATCGATCATTTTAACGCTGATTTAATTGAAAAAAAGCCCGTTTTGTTGTAAAATACTTACATATATTTATGCAAAGGAAAATCATTTTGATGTTAAGGACTATTAAAGAAAACTGGACAGAGATCATAGAGCGCATGAAAGAGGAATTCGAGATCTCCGATGCAGCTTACAAGACCTGGGTCTTAAGGCTCGAGCCTTTTTCATTTGAGGATAATACGCTTTATGTAACATACAGCGAGGTTACGATATCTCCGTCTTATCTGAATAAAAAATACCAGCTTCCGCTTAAGGTCACCATATCGGATTTCATAGGTCAGGATATAGAAGTCATCATAGAATCCGACAAATCCGTCAGCGACAGGCTAAATAAGGCCGATATCCTTTCTCAGGAGGATATTGCGGCGCTTTATTCATCATCGCTCAATTTAAAATATACATTTTCTAACTTTGTCGTAGGCTCCAGCAACGAGCTGGCTTATGCCACTGCACTGGCAGTTGCGGAGGATCCAGGCGAATACGCCAACCCTCTTTTCATTTACGGAGGATCCGGACTGGGAAAGACCCATCTTATGAATTCCATAGCACATCAGATGCTGGAAAGGGATCCGAAGTGTCGTATCCTTTACGTTACAAGCGAGGATTTTACAAACGAGCTTATCTCCTCCATTAATAAGAGAAGCCAGGAGGAGTTCAAGTCAAAGTACAGGAATGCGGACATACTTCTTATAGATGATATCCAGTTTATAGTAGGCAAGGAAAGTACGCAGGAAGAGTTTTTCCACACCTTCAACGCGCTTTACGAGAAGAAAAAACAGATCGTCATATCATCTGATAAGGCTCCCAGAGATATAGAGGGACTTCCCGAAAGGCTCGTTTCCAGGTTCATGGGAGCAACATCCGTGGATGTTCAGCCTCCCAACTACGAAACAAGGGTAGCGATCTTAAGAAACAAGCTGGATCTGGATCATATGGATATGGATCTGAACAGTCTTCATTATATCGCAGAGAATATAACCACAAATATAAGGGAGCTGGAAGGCGCCCTCAACCAGGTTAAAAATTACGCACGCTTCCACAACATAAACAAGATAGACTTAAGCACAACGGAAGCTGCGCTTATAAACGTTATAAGACCCAACGAGAAAAAGGCTCTCACACTGGAAAGGATACTTTCCGTGGTTGCGGAGCATTACGGAGCCGATACCACAGTCCTTAAGGGAAAGAGAAGAAATGCCGAAATAGTCCAGCCCAGACAGATCTATATGTATCTGGCAAAGAAATATACGGATAATTCTCTCCAGGCTATAGGTGGATATATCGGTGGAAAAGATCACACAACTGTGAGTTACGGTGCAGATCGTATCGAAGAAGACATGAAAAAGGATATCAACCTGAAAGCCAACATAGAGATGATCGTGAAAAAACTCAACATAAATTAGGACTTATTCACAGGTTATTATTACCGGTTTTTATTGAAAATAAAGGAAAAACAGGACATATCCACTTATTAACAGCCCCTACTGTTAATACTGTAAATAAACGAATATATATACAGGAGGACCGAAAATGAAAATCACATGCAGCCAGAAGGATCTTATGCAGGGGATAAATACCGCATTAAAGGCAATACCGGTGAGGACAACTCTCCCCATACTTGAATGCATCCTAATAAAAGCCGAGAAGGGTATCGTAAAGCTTATATCAAACAACATGGAGATGGCTATAGAAACAAACGTTGAAGCATCCATCGAAAAGGAAGGATATATAGCTCTCGATGCAAAGCTTCTTTCGGATATCGTAAGAAAGCTTCCGGATTCTCCCGTAAAGATAGAATCATATAACGATAATTCTGCTCTCATCGAATGCGAAAAATCTAAATTTATGATCTCAGGCAAAAAGGGCGATGATTTTGTTCTCCTTCCCTCGATAGACAGTGAAAACGTAATGAAGATATCGGAGTATTCACTGAAGGAGATCATAAGGCAGACCATTTTCTCAATTTCCGATAATGATTCAAACCAGCTTTTAAAAGGCGAGCTGTTCCAGATAAAGGACGACCAGTTTACGGTTGCATCCCTGGACGGCCACAGGATATCCATGAGGACAATTACTCTTTCGGAAAAATATAAGGACGAGAGAGTAATAGTTCCCGGCAAGACACTTTCTGATATTTCCAAGATTCTTTCCGGTGAGACCGAGAAAAACGTAAATATTTATTTCGCTGCACAGAATATAATGTTTGAGCTCGAAAATACAAAGATAGTTTCAAGACTTATAGACGGCGAATATTACAGGCTGGAGAGGATGATCTCATCGGATTACGATACAAAGATCATCATCAATAAAAAGGAATTCCAGGACTGTCTCGAAAGAGCTGCTCTATTCGACAGGGAAGGCGACAGGAAGCCCGTCATCCTCGATATCGAAAACGGCGATCTGAATATCAGGATCGAGAGCATCATAGGAAACATGAACGAAAATATAGATATCAAAAAAGAGGGAGAGGATCTTGTTATATGCTTCAATCCCAGATATCTGCTTGATGCCCTCCGTGTTATCGATGAAGAAGAGATAACAATGTATATGACTAATGCAAAGGCTCCGGGGACCATCATGAACGACGGATATGTATATCTTATCGTTCCCATCAATTACAATGCGGGGTCCAGAAAATAATGCAGGAAGTTTTTATTAAGTACGAATTTATAAAGCTGGGGCAGCTCCTGAAGCTTGCAGGTCTTGTTCAGAACGGAAATGATGCCAAGTATGCCGTTGCGGACGGACTTGTAAGCGTAAACGGTGAAGTATGCCTTATGAGGGGAAAAAAGATATTCCCCGGCGATAATGTAAGCTTTGAAGGTGAAGAGGTAACGGTCAAAAGTGCATATTAAATCTCTTGAAGTAAAGGATCTGAGGAATCTTAAAACTTCATTTGTGGAATTTTCCGAACGGACCAATATTTTTTACGGTGACAATGCCCAGGGAAAAACCAATATCCTTGAGGCATTGTATCTGTGTTCAATGGTACGTTCACACCGGACCAATACGGATTCGGAGCTTATAAATTTCGATAAAAGCGAGGCACATATATGTCTTAAATACGTCAGGAACGATGTCGATCATAAGATAGATATGCATCTCAGAAGAAACGGCCTCAAGGGGCTGGCTCTTGACGGCGTACCCGTAAGAAAAAGCTCGGAATTCATAGGCAGCTTAAGCACCGTATTTTTTTCGCCGGAGGATCTTTCCATCATCAAGAGCGGACCTTCGAAAAGACGAAGATTCATGGATATGCAGATATGCCAGATAAACCCGGTATATTTAAAATATCTGGCAAAATACAACAAGATAATAGAACAGAGAAATTCACTTTTAAAACAGATATCATCTGAAAATAAATATGCGGATACCCTGGATGTACTGGATGAGCAGCTCAGCTTTTACGGCGGTTACATCATAGACGAGAGGGAAAAATACACAGAGGATCTTAACGGTATCATAAAGAATATTCATTCGGGCCTTACGGACGGTAAGGAGATACTTCAACTGACATACGAGAAGTCTTCCGAAAAGAGCGGTCTTTTAAAGGATCTTCTGAAGAAGAGAGATACAGACATAAGATCTAAGACCACATCTACGGGCCCTCACAGGGATGATATGGGCGTATGGTCAAACGATATAGACTTAAGGAGATTCGGTTCCCAGGGACAACAGAGGAGCGCCGCTCTTTCACTTAAATTATCCGAGATAGAGATGATAGAAAGGGCAAAGGGAGAAAAGCCGGTCCTTCTTCTGGACGATGTCCTTTCGGAGCTGGATACGAAGAGGCAGGATGCGCTGCTGGACCGCATAAATGGTATTCAGACTATGATAACCTGCACAGGCCTCGATGAATACGTTAAAAAAAGATTTAAGATAGACAAACTTTTCAAGGTTGAAAACGGAGAGATTTTTTATGAATGATGAACTCATAAGGGAAGAAGAATATAATGCCGAGCAGATCCAGATCCTGGAGGGACTGGAGGCCGTAAGAAAAAGGCCCGGAATGTATATAGGGACCACTTCTGAAAGAGGTCTTCATCATCTTGTTTATGAGATCGTGGATAATTCCGTGGACGAGGCCCTGGCGGGCTATTGCGACCATATAGAGATAACGATAAACGAAGACGGCACCATAACCGTCTGCGACAACGGCAGGGGTATCCCCGTCGATATACAGGAAAAAGCCGGAAAATCTGCTCTCGAAGTCGTATTCACCATACTTCACGCCGGCGGAAAATTCGGCGGCGGGGGATACAAGGTATCAGGCGGACTTCACGGCGTGGGAGCTTCCGTTGTAAACGCCCTTTCGGAATGGCTCTCCGTAAACGTATTCCGCGATGGTAAGACATACAGCATGAAGTTCGAGAAGGGCATAACGGTGCAGCCTCTTACGGAAAGAGAAAATCCTCCTGAGGACGCTGAAAAAAGAGGTACGGAGGTCACCTTCAAGCCCGACAGCGAGATGTTCGATACTGTGCATTTCGATTACGACACTCTATGCACCAGATTTCAGGAGGTGGCCTTCCTTACGAAAGGCCTTCATATAACCGTTTCGGATCTCCGTCCCGATGATGAAGGAAATACCCGGTCTGTCAGCTACAAATATGACGGCGGCATAAAGGAATACGTTGAATTCCTCAACAAGAACAAGGACGGGCTGTACCCGGACATCATCTACTGCGAGGGAGTAAAGAACGACATCATGGTGGAGGTGGCCCTCCAGCATAACGATTCCTATACCGAAAATACCTATTCATTCGTAAACAACATAATAACCCCCGAAGGCGGAATGCATCTCACGGGCTTCAGAAACGCCATTACGAAGATCTTCAACGACTACGGCAGGTCCAATAACCTTCTCAGGGAATCAGAGGCTAATTTAAGCGGAGACGACCTCAGAGAGGGCCTTACGGCCATCATAAGCATAAAGATCTCGGAGCCCCAGTTCGAGGGACAGACTAAGCAGAAGCTGGGCAATTCCGAGGCGAGAAGCGCCGTGGAATCGGTTGTAACGGAAAAGCTTACTTATTTCCTGGAGCAGAATCCCGCCGTAGGCAAGGCTATCATAGATAAGGCGGTACTGGCACAGAGAGCCAGGGATGCAGCCAGAAAGGCCAGGGATCTTACAAGAAGGAAGACCGCCCTGGAAACGGCCGCTCTGCCCGGCAAGCTGGCGGACTGTTCGGAAAAGGATCCTTCAAAGTGCGAGATATTCATCGTTGAGGGAGACTCCGCCGGCGGCTCCGCAAAGACAGCCAGGACGAGAGCCACCCAGGCCATCCTTCCCTTAAGGGGCAAGATACTCAACGTGGAAAAGGCAAGACTGGACCGCATCCTGGGCAACGAGGAGATAAAGGCCATGATAACGGCTTTCGGCACCGGCATCCACGAGGATTTCGATATCGCCAGGCTGCGGTACAACAAGATCATCATCATGACCGATGCCGACGTGGACGGCGCCCACATATCCACCCTGCTCCTTACCTTCTTCTACAGATTTATGCCACAGCTCATAGAGGAGGGACATGTATATCTGGCACAGCCGCCTCTTTACAAGGTGGAGAAGAACAAGAAGGTATGGTATGCATACAACGACGACGAGCTTAACGGCATCATGGAGGAGATAGGCCGCGACCAGAACAACAAGGTCCAGAGATACAAGGGCCTCGGCGAGATGGATGCGGAGCAGCTCTGGGAGACCACCATGGATCCCGAAAAGCGCGTTCTTCTCCGAGTGAATATAGATGATGCCGAAAAGGCATATCTGGACAATGTTTTCAACATCCTGATGGGCGACAAGGTGGAGCCCAGAAGGGAATTCATTGAGAGAAACGCAAAATATGTAAAGAATCTTGATATCTGATAAGAGACGGGTTCAGGAATACATCAACCCTTCAAATTTCGGAAAAGAGCCCGATGAGGGCGGTCGGAGGAATAGTTTTGGAAGAAGACAGAAGCACTGTTTTTGACAATATAGCGGAAGTGGATCTCAAGAAGACCATGGAGGAGTCCTACATAGACTACGCCATGAGCGTAATCGCATCCAGAGCCCTTCCGGACGTAAGGGACGGCCTTAAGCCTGTTCAGAGAAGGATACTCTTCGCCATGACGGAGCTGAACAACGGCCCGGACAAGCCCCACAGGAAATGCGCCCGTATCGTCGGCGATACCATGGGTAAATATCATCCCCACGGCGATTCGTCAATTTACGGCGCTCTGGTAAATCTTGCACAGGAATGGTCCACCAGATATCCCCTTATAGACGGTCACGGCAACTTCGGTTCCGTGGACGGCGACGGAGCTGCCGCCATGCGATATACAGAGGCCAGGCTTTCCAGGATATCGGTGGAGATGACGGCGGACATCAACAAGGATACGGTGGATTTCGTACCCAACTTCGACGAGACGGAAAAGGAGCCCACGGTCCTTCCTTCAAGATTCCCCAATCTTCTTGTAAACGGCACTACGGGCATCGCAGTCGGCATGGCTACGAATATACCTCCCCACAACCTGGGAGAGGCCATAGACGGCGTTGTGAAGCTTATAGATGACAGGATCGACGGCAGGGTCACCGACATAACGGACCTTATGGACATCATCAAGGGACCGGATTTCCCCACGGGAGCCATGATAATGGGCCGGAACGGCATCAACGAGGCCTACAGGACCGGCCGCGGAAAGATAAAAGTAAGGGCAGTCACGGAGATACAGCCCCTGGGGACGAACAGGCAGCAGATCATCGTTACGGAGCTGCCTTACATGGTCAACAAGGCCCGCCTTATCGAGAGGATAGCCGAGCTTGTAAGGGACAAGAAGCTGGACGGCATCTCGGATCTCCGCGACGAATCCAGCCGCGAGGGCATGAGGGTCGTTATAGAGCTCAAGAAGGATGCCAACGCCAACGTGGTGCTCAACCATCTCTACAAGCATACTCAGCTGCAGGATTCCTTCGGCGTGATAATGCTGGCCCTTGTAAACAATGTGCCCATGATAATGAACCTCAAGCAGATGCTGGAGTTTTACCTCAGGCATCAGGAGGAGGTAGTAACAAGGCGTACGAAGTACGACCTCAACAAGGCCGAGGAGAGGGCCCACATACTGGAAGGCCTTCTCAAGGCGCTGGATTTCATCGACGAGGTCATCGCCATCATCAGGAATTCGGAGAACGTGGCGGCGGCCAAGACAGGCCTTATTGAAAGATTCGGCTTTACCGACGTACAGGCCCAGGCCATCGTGGACATGAGGCTGAGAGCCCTCACCGGTCTGGAAAGGGAGAAGCTTCAGGCCGAATATGACGACCTTATGCAGAAGATCGCATATTACAAGTCTATCCTTGGCGATGAGAATATACTGTTGGGCGTTATAAAGGAAGAGCTCCTCGT
>JAFRYJ010000149.1 GCA_017437705.1 Lachnospiraceae bacterium | reverse complement strand
CCTGTAATAAGCCGAATCCTGGCCGGCATAGGTGATGTCAGAATAAACGGAACTCTCGACCCCGCCGTATTCCAGAATGCAGCGCTTTATATATTCATAGTCCTTTGACTCCGGCCTTACAGCTCCCTGAACATGCTTTGAAACGGTGTTACCCGGATCATCCTCCTGAACGGGGCCCTCCCATGCCGCATAGTAGGAAAGAGCCATCATCTGATCTCCGCCGGAGCTGTCATCAACGATGAAGCCGGAATTCCTTATCATGTGCTCCTCGGAAAAGTCCGTGACCTCACCGGGCATAAGCACCGATTCCACCGCTGCCGCCGCCGCATAGGCCCAGCATGCGGCTTTATCACCCTGGCTCTTTATCTCCGTGAGCCGCCCCTCATCCAGCATGCTGTATACGGAAGGCAGATCTTCATCTACCTTCTCCGTGGCAGGCTCCAGGATTATCGTATTCGTCTTTGCATCAAATGCCAGATCTATATTGAACGCTTCCGCTGTTTTTGTGAGGTCTATATATGTCACGCCGTCTCTGCTGATGAGCATGCTCCGGCCGCTGCTCCCGGGACACAGCTTATATACGGGATCCGCCGTTATCTCACGTCCGTCGGGTGAGCTGAGCGTTATGCTCCCGTTCTCCGCCTTTTCCGCAGTAAGTCCTGCGTACTCCGTAATGTCATCCGCCGGGATGAACAGCCTGAGCATACCGCCGTAAAACGCACGGCAGGTGCCGTCTGCAGGCTCAGTACCGTTTATAACAGCTTTGATGCCCTTTTTATTTATCCGTTCCGCGCTCGCTGAGAATGCAGCTTTTATCTGATAGGACAGTCCTGCCGCAGAGTCCTTCTGCGGCTCGTCTCTTCTGGTCAGGAAGACCAGCACCAGCAGTATCAAAACAGTCAGAAGCAGGGTCCTGACCAGCTTCAAACAGTATCATCTCTCTTTCTTTTCGGCGGCTTTTCACCGAAAAACTCGTAAAAATAAGTCTTGATCATGCCGTTGTAGACCTTGCGGTTCTTGTCCGGCATCATGCCCATGCAGGAAGGCGCATCTTCAAAGGCCGTGAGCACGAAATAAGACCAGCTGTCCAGCCTTCTGAATGCCTCTCCCATGGTCCTGTAAAGCTCCGGCAGTGCTTCCCTCTCCGAGAGCCTCTCTCCGTAGGGCGGATTCGTTATGATGAACCCGTATTTCTTACTGTGGCTCAGATCCTTAACGTCCCTCCGCTGGAAGTGAATAAACTTCTCCACGCCGGCATTCTCTGCATGGATACGGGCCAGCTTTACGGCATCATCATCGATGTCGTAGCCCTGGATCTGGGTCTCGATATCAGTATCCATAAGGTCGTAAGCTTCGTCCGCAGCATCATAGAAGGCCCTTTTAGAGATCACGTTCTCCCATTTCTCCGCGGTGAACGCCCGGTTCATTCCCGGTGCGATATTGGCCGCCATCATGGCTGCTTCGATGGGAAATGTGCCGCCTCCGCAGAAGGGATCTACAAGGATCCTGTCCTTCTTCCAGGGAGTGAGCATTATAAGGGCGGCTGCCAGCGTTTCCGAC
Organism: Lachnospiraceae bacterium; assembly: GCA_017437705.1. Next base: position 391 of record JAFRYJ010000149.1, on the reverse strand, counting down.
ACCGGCGCCGCAACGGACTTCTGCCTGTATCCTCTTTTATGCAGGGATTCGCCGGTGGTATCGAGGGCCACCGTCACCTCGTCCTTATTGATGAAAACGCGTATGGGATATACGTCGCCGTCCTCCGCAAACCAGACATCGCCGTATTTCTGCCTGAGCCTGTCCACCACCGCTTTTTTGACGATTGATTGTATGTCCGACGGGCTGAACAGCTTGCTGTTCACCGATGATGCCTTTTTAACCGGAAATTCCGCGTTTTTCGGCAGCAGATCCTCCCAGGGAAGAGCCTTTACATTCTCGAAAAGCTCATCGAAGGTGTAAGCCTTGAAGACGCCTGCCACCAGCATCACCCGCTCTGCGGTCCTGAGGAACATGTTGCAGCGGGCGATGG
>JAFRYJ010000148.1 GCA_017437705.1 Lachnospiraceae bacterium | reverse complement strand
TGTCGTAGATAAGCTGCTCCAGCTCCGCGATCCGCGCCTGAAGGCTTTTGCCGTATTCCTGAAGCCTTGTGCGGTCAGCCCTCATGCCTTTTTCCTCCATGGCTTTGAGCACGAAGAGCAGCTGCATCTCTATATCATAGAACAGGTCGAAAAGACCGTCGTTTTTAAGATTGTCAGCAAGTATCGGGCATGTTTTAAGGGCCGTACGGGAATTCATTCCCGCGAAGCCGTATACCGTGCTCCTGTCCTTTTCAAATACTTCGGACGGAGCATCCTTTTTGAATACTTCCTTATACGAAGGGAGCACGGCACCGAGATAAGACCCCGAAAGCAGGTCGTACCCGTGCTCCGAGTTGATGGGATCAAGAAGATATGAAGCCAGGGAGCAGTCGAAGAGGCTTCTGTATCCTTCGATGTTGAATATCTCCCTGCTTCCCTCTTCGATTTGGGATTTTATATCAACGGCCGCTATTAAAGATCCGCCGTCTGCAAGCTTTTTAAGGTGTTCCGCTACGATGCCGGGATAAAGAAGGCCTTCCTCGTATACAATATATGTTGCTTCATCATCAAGTGAAAGTGCCCAAAGGCCGCTGCCGCAGACCTCCATGTAGTGTACGCCTGCACAGGCTGCTCCCGATGCCGATGCAAAGATATCTTCCAGAGTATTCAGATCTTCAATTACTCTTATCTCCGGAAGCGCCGGACCTTTGACCTCCGTCTCGTCGAACTTTGACAGGAGCCTTTTGAATCCCAGCCATTTGAAACGTTCGTAGGCTTTTTCGTTGAACATATCGCCTATGAACGCAGCCTCTATGTCAAGGTCCAGGGGAACGTTCGTATCTATAGTTGAGAGCACCTTGGAAAATTCGGCGCTTTCCTTATTGTCTTCTATCTTTTCCTTAAGCTTGCCCTTAAGCTCGTCTGTATGGCTGTAGAGTCCCTCTATGCTGCCGTAGTCCTGAATAAGCTTCTGAGCCGTTTTAAGGCCCACTCCGGGCACTCCGGGTATATTGTCGGAGGAGTCGCCCATAAGGGCTTTAATGTCTATAAAAGCCGTCGGAGAGACGCCGTATTCGGACATTACATCATCCGCATGATAGTTAAGGGTCTCTGTACCGGTCTTGGTGGTCTTTATTATCTTTATACAGGTCTTATCCGTTGCCAGCTGCAGAAGATCCCTGTCACCGGAGATGACGGAAACATCATAGCCTGCCTTTTCGTACTGTCCGGCCAGGGTGCCCATGATATCGTCGGACTCATACCCTTCCAGATTTATACAGGTGATGTTCATATCCTCCAGAGTCTCCCTGAGAACAGGCACCTGCTGTGTAAGCTCTTCCGGCATCTTGTGGCGGGTAGCCTTGTATTCGCTGTACATTTTATGCCTGAAAGTGGGCGCATGGGTATCGAAGGAGACGACCAGCCTGTCCGGAGCCTCGTCCTCAAGGAACTTGAAGAGCATGTTGAGGAAGCCGTAGACAGCGCCCGTGTGAACGCCCTCGGCATTTGTAAGATCCGGCATGGCGTAGAATGCCCTGTTGATGATGCTGTGCCCGTCTATGATCATTGCCCTTTTGCTCATGGCAGCCTCCTTTTTGCGGGAATGATTAACTAAAATATTTTACCATGTACGGGGCTTTTATTCAATTGAAAGGCAGAGCCTTAAATGCTATTATTGTAGTGCGCGCCGCATACTGTGGCATGTATTAAAAAGCGGCCGGTGGGCCGGAGGTACAAATGATCTTATCAGTATCGGATCTTACTAAAACATTTTCAGACAGGGTATTGCTTAACGGGATATCCTTTCATATAAACGACAACGAGAAAGCCGCCCTCATCGGAGTGAACGGCGTGGGTAAGACTACCCTTTCGAGGATAATCACCGGCAGGGAGAGCTTCGATTCGGGCTCTGTTACCGTCAAGAAGGATGCATCCATCGGATATCTTTCACAGCACGAGGAGCTGGAGTCCGAAAGGACCGTACTGGAGGAGATGCTGCTGGCGAAAGCCTTTCTCATCGAAGAGGAAAAGAGGCTGTCGGAGCTCCATAACCTTATCGCGGAATGTGATGATGAGGACAGGCGTACGTCGTATTTAAAGGAATTTGACAGGCTGCAGCACGATTATGAGCTGAACAGCGGATTTTCCTACAGGAGCGAGGTAACAGGCGCCCTGAAGGGCCTGGGATTCTCCGAGGAGGAATTCGAAAGGCCCGTATCCTCTTTTTCCGGCGGACAGAAAACAAGGCTTGCCCTGGGAAGGCTCATACTCTCAGAACCGGATCTCCTTATCCTGGACGAGCCCACGAACCATCTCGACATGAAAGGGACGCTGTGGCTGGAGGGCTACGTAAGCTCCTACAGAAAGGCAGTCCTGCTCATATCCCACGACAGGTATTTTCTGGATAAATGCGTGAATACCGTGTTCGAACTCTCTAAGGGGAGCATCACAAGATTCGACGGCAACTACTCTTCCTATGTGGAAAAGAAGCAGGCGCTGAATCAGCAGCGGATCAAGGAGTATCAGAACAACCAGAGGGAGATAAGGCATCAGGAAGAGGTAATAGAAAAGCTTAAGAGCTTCAACCGTGAAAAATCCATAAAGCGCGCCGAGAGCCGTGAAAAGATGCTGAAAAAGATCGACGTGGTGGAAAGGCCGGATGTTCTGGAAAAGCGGATCCACTTCAGGCTGAAGCCCAGGATAGAGAGCGGAAACACCGTCCTCACCGTCAGGGATCTCGAAAAGAGCTATGGCGGACACTCTCTTTTTAAAGGACTGTTTCTCGAGATCAAGAAGGGCGAGCGCGTCGGCATCATCGGCGAGAACGGCATTGGAAAGACCACTCTCATGAAATGCATCTGCGGCGTGGTGAGGCCGGAAAACGGGCGCATAGAACCCGGCAGTAAGGTCAATATCGGCTATTACGATCAGGAACAGCAGGCTCTTGACGACGACAAGACAGTTTTCGAGGAGATCTCCGACGCCTATCCCGACCTCGATAATACGCAGATAAGGAATACGCTGGCCTCCTTCCTTTTCCTGGGGGATGATGTCTTTAAAAAGATATCGGCTTTAAGCGGCGGCGAAAGAGGCAGGCTCTGCCTTGCAAGGCTCATGCTCTCAGACGCCAATTTTCTTATCCTGGACGAGCCCACGAACCATCTGGATATAGATTCCAAGGAGGTGCTGGAGGCGGTGCTCCGGGATTACGAGGGCACCGTGCTCTTCGTTTCCCACGACAGATACTTTATAAACTCCGTGGCAACAAGGCTCTTCAATATGACCGAGGACGGCATCTACTGCTACGAGGGGAATTACGATTTCTATCTTGAGCATGTGGACAACCCCTCCGCTACTCTTTCATCCGTCAACAAAAAGACGGAGGATACCGCGGAGACCGCTGAAATAAAGACCTCCAAGCAGGATTTTGAGGAACAGAAAAGGCTTCAGTCCGAGAAAAGAAAGCTGGAGGCAAGGCTGAAAAAGTGCGAGGGACGCATAGACGAGATCGAAGCCAGGCTCTCCTTCCTTGACAGCGAGCTTACAAGGGAAGAGGTATATACGAACACCGACCGGCTTCTCGAGATACAGAATGAAAAGAAAGAGCTTGAAGATGAGCTGGGTCCACTGATGGAGACCTGGGAGGAATTATTTAAAGGCAGCGACCTGTAGATCGCTGCCTTTTGCATTTGCTGTAAAGTATTTAGTTTACGCAAGCTTTTCGTCCAGGCGTCTGCGGATGGCCTTTATGAAGCTTTCGCTGTCCAGGACGACCGGATCCTCAAGCTCTGTTATTAGAGCCAGATCCTTTGTCATCTCACCGCCTTCTATGGTCTCGATCGTTGCTGCCTCCAGCTTGTCAGCGAAGTCCTGAAGCTCTTCGATGCCGTCCAGCTCTCCCCTCTTCCTGAGGGCTCCAGTCCAGGCGAATATGGTTGCAACGGAATTGGTGGAGGTGGTCTCTCCTGCCAGGTACTTGTAATAATGCCTCATTACCGTGCCGTGAGCCGCCTCGTATTCAAAGTTGCCTTCAGGTGAAACGAGTACCGATGTCATCATTGCCAGCGAACCGAAGGCTGATGAGATCATATCGCTCATGACGTCGCCGTCATAGTTCTTGCAGGCCCAGATGATGCCGCCCCTGCACTTCATGATACGGGCTACCACATCATCGATAAGCGTATAGAAATACTCGATGCCGGCCTCATCAAAGGCCTCTTTGTATTCCTTTTCGAATATTTCGTTGAAAATATCCTTAAAGCGGTGGTCGTATTTCTTTGATATCGTATCCTTTGTGGCGAACCAGAGATCCTTCTTCTGATCCAGTGCATAATTGAAACAGCTCCTGGCAAAGCTCTCAATGGATCTGTCCGTGTTGTGCATTCCCTGGATGATGCCGGGGCCGTCGAATTCGAAGATGGTCTCCTCCTGCACCGTACCGTCCTTTCCTTCAAATACGAGCTTTGCGGTGCCGGGACCCTCTGTCTTTATCTCCACGTTCCTGTATACGTCACCGTATGCGTGACGTGCTATGGTGATGGGCTCTTCCCAGTTTTTAACACAGGGCTCGATCCCCTTTACCTTGATGGGAGTTCTGAAAACGGTGCCGTCCAGGATGGCCCTGAGGGTGCCGTTGGGGCTCTTCCACATTTCCTTGAGGTTGTATTCCTTAACACGGTCCGCGTTGGGAGTGATGGTCGCGCACTTGACAGCCACTCCGTATTTCTTCGTTGCGTAAGCGGCGTCGTATGTCACCCTGTCGTCTGTCTCGTTCCTGTATTCGAGGCCGAGATCATAATACTCGGATCTGAGATCGATATAAGGATAAATAAGCTCATCCTTTATGATCTTCCAGAGTATCCTGGTCATTTCGTCTCCGTCCATTTCCACCAGCGGTGTTGTCATGCGGATCTTATCCATGTGTTATTCTCCTTTTCTGTCGTCTCTGCAAAAAAAGGAGAGCCGTGAGGCTCTCCGTGATGACAGGGTTATCAGTCGATGTCTTCGTAATCGAAGTCGTCAAGGACCACAGTCTTGTCGTCTGCGTCGTCTTCGTCCACGTCTTCGGCCTCTATATCGTCATCGTCCACTTATTCGTCGTCTTAGGCCTCGTCTTCATCATCAAAGTCTTCATCGTCGGCTTC
>JAFRYJ010000147.1 GCA_017437705.1 Lachnospiraceae bacterium | reverse complement strand
TTATTAAGACCCGTTATGATCCTTGCCAGGGTGCTCTTGCCGGAGCCGCTCTCGCCTACCAGGCCCAGAGTCTCATTCTCATGGACCGTAAAGGAAACGTGCTCCAGAATATCATGCCTCTCGTGCCTGTCGTCCACGTAAAACGCGCTGATGTCTTTCAGCTCCAGCACCTTCTTCTCCTCGCCGGAGACCTCGGTATGGGAGGGTATGTCAGCCACCAGGGTCTTTGTGTACTCCTCCTTCGGCTTTTCGAAGACTTCCTCGGTGCGGCCGTGCTCTATAAGCCTGCCCTGGTACATAACCAGCACCCTGTCGCACATGCGCCTTATGATGTTCAGGTCGTGGGATATGAACAGCATGGACATGTCCGCACGCTTCCTGTTCAGGTCCTCGATAAGCGACAGTATGTCGTCGGCCACCTTCGGGTCCAGTGCCGTCGTGGGCTCATCGGCTATCAGAAGCTTGGGCTCACAGATAAGCGCCTCCGCTATGAGGGCCCTCTGCCTCATGCCGCCGGAAAGCTCGTGGGGATAGCTCCTGTAAACGAGCTCGGGATCCGGGAAGCTGACATCATTGAAGAGCTCCAGCACCCGTCTTTTTCTTTCCTTTTTGTCCTTTACGCCATGGTTTTTAAGGGGCTCGCCCACCTGGGGGCCCACCTTCATTACCGGGTCCATAAACGTCATGGGGTCCTGGAACACCATGGAAAGGTCGTTGCCCCTTATCTGGGCCTGTTCCTTCTCCGGCAGTTCGTTCAGCTTTTTGCCGTCGAACAGGATCTCTCCCGTCACTTCGGAACCGGGAGGGAGGAGGCCCATTACGGCCATGGCTGTCATGGATTTGCCGGAGCCTGTCTCGCCCACTATGCCCACGGTCTCTCCCCGGTCAACGTAAAAGCTGACGCCAGAAAGGATCTGCTTTTCCCCTATTCTTATGGAAAGGTCTTTAACACTTAAGATATGACCGTTTTCATGATCCATTTTCCGCTTCCCTCAGTTCTTCTCCCAGCATTGAAAATGTCAGGATGATGATTATTATCACGATACCCGGAAAGATCGGATACCAGGGCGCCCTGAAGATATAGCTCTGTGCCTCCGATATCATACGGCCCAGACTGGCATCAGGGGGCTGCACGCCCAGTCCCAGGTAGCTCATGCTGGCCTCCGCCAGCACCGCGTTGTTGAATCCCACCACCAGTGATGTTAAAAGGCTGGACCTCATATTGGGTATAACGTGCGAGAAGATGATCCTCATATCCGAAACGCCCATGACTTTGGCGCTTTTTATGTATTCCATCTCCTTCAGCTTGAGCATCTCGCCTCTGGCGATACGCACAAAGCTGGGTATGAACATAAATCCCAGGGCGTAGATTATATTGTATTTACCCGTTCCGGTAAGGGCTATGAACACCAGCACCAGCAGGACGCTGGGGAAGGCAAGGATGACGTCGCAGATCCTCATGACGATCTGGTCGACTATACCGTCGTAATACCCGCAGAGCGCTCCTATGACTGTGCCGAAGATAAGCCCCGCGCCGACGGTCAGTACCGCCACCAGCACCGTGGTGCCCATTCCGTTTAAAACACGGCTGAAGATGTCGCGGCCGAAATTGTCGCAGCCCATTATATGCTGCCAGGAAGGCGCTGCGTTCTTCAGGGACGCGTTCATCTGGGTCACGCTGTATGGCGTCCAGAAATGGCCTATCAGGGAGACGACTATGATAAGGGCAGCAAAGAACATGCCCAGCTTTACGCTTTTTTTCATGTTTTTCACAGCTTCTGCCTCCTCAGTCTCGGGTCCGCCAGTCTGTAGGCTATGTCACCCAGCATGTTGATGACTATTACTATAAATGCGATGTAAAGCACCAGGGCCGTTATGACCGGGTAATCCCTCATGGAGATACCGGTGATCATCAGCCTTCCGATGCCCTGCACCGAGAATACCTGCTCCACGATGATACTGCCGGACAGTATCTCCCCGATCATCATCGTCGAAAAGGTTATTACGGGGATGATGGCGTTCCTGAACGCATGCCTCCACATGGCCGTACGCTTCGTGCTGCCGCTGGCGACGGCGGTCTTCATGTAGTCCTTGTTGACCTCCTCCAGCACCGAATTGCGGAGGTATTTCATCACCATGGCGATCTTCGGCAGGGCAATGGCCACTGCCGGCAGCACCAGGTATCCGATGCATTTCCAAAAATCCTCGTGGGGGAACACGAAATCCCCAACGCTGAAGACGTTCAGCACGATACCGAATATGGCCGTCAGGATGATGCCCATGAAAAACGGAGGCACCGCCATGATGATCTGCGATACCACATGCATCGTCCTGTCCTGCCATTTCCCGGTGAATTTCGCCGACAGCATGCCTAAGGGTATGGCGGGCACATATATGAAAATGAAAGCCATAAGGGCCAGTATAAGCGTCGTCAGTGCTCTTTCGCTGATAAGCTCCGTTACAGGTATCCCGTACTGGTAAGAGTCGCCGAAATCGCCGCGCAGCGCTCTGCTCAGCCATTTTCCGTAACGCACGGGAAGAGGGTCGTTAAGTCCCCTCTCCTCCCTGAACTGCTCGATCTGCTCTTCGGTGGCATTGGGACCCAGAGTCGTTATGGCGGAATCTCCGGGTATAAGGTCGAATGCCACGAAGGTTATCAGCGATATAAAGAACAGTGTAACGATAAGCGCCGCTGCCCTTTTAAGGAAATATATCATTTTATCTCCCCGTATAGACCTGCTTCGGGAAGCCCCGGAGGCCGGTCCTGTCATTTAAAGACCTGTTGCTTAAAGTGTAATGATAAGGCCTTATTCCGTAACATAAACACAGGACATGTCCCATGCAGCTGTGGGATAAAACACATATCCTCTTACTCTCTTTGTAGTGCCCACGAAGTCCGCAGGATCCTCAATGTAAACGCTGGCTGCATCATCGGAAAGGATCTGCTGCAGCTCCTTGTAGAGCGCATCCTTCTCCTCGTTGTCGGGAGCCGCCAGGGCCTTGTCGTAGGTCTCGTCGAATTTGTCGGACTTGTAGTTTATGAAGTTCTTGCCGGCATCGCTTCTGTAGCGGGCGAACCATGATCCGGGAGCCAGTGTGCCGTCCACACCTGTTACCGTTGCCTGGTATTTGCGGCCCTTGTAGACATCATCCAGCCATGAACTCCACTCGATCTGCTTTATGGAAGCCTTGATGCCGACAGCCTTCAGATCCTCCACTATGATCTGTGCGGTCGCCACGTGCTGCGAATATGATGAGGGCACCTGGATCACCAGCTCGAAGCCGTCCTCATAGCCGGCCTGCTTAAGGAGCTCCTTCGCCTTTGCGGGGTCGTAGGGATAAGCATCGGCAACGTCGGCGTTGTAATATCTTGCGATCTTCTTCGGCATGGGCGCGCCGATGATGGTGCTCTCGCCGCCGAAGAGGAATTCGTTTATGGAATCCCTGTTGACCGCATAGCAGATGGCCTGCCTTACCCTTACGTCCCGGAGGGGCTCGTAATCATTATTGAGATAAAGAGCGTGGATAAGGTTCATGGAACCGGTGACCACGTTGAATTTATCCTTGCTGAGGGACTCCACCTGGTCGATGGTCAGATAATTAAGTATGTCGATGGAGCCCGACTGGAGCTGCGTGTAAGCCGTCTCCATATTGGCGATTATCTTGAATTCCACGGAATCAAGATAGGGCTTTCCGGGCTGCCAGTAATCGTCGAATTTGACCAGGATCAGCTTCTGGCCCGGCGTATAGGACTCGAATTTGAAGGGGCCTGTTCCCACGGGCTCCTTTGCAATGTCCGTTATGCTTTCCGGTATGATGGCCACGGTAAGCTGGGGAAGGAATTCCGTATTTTTCTCCTTCAGACTGATCTCCACCGTCTTGTCGTCCACCGCTTCGATCTTTTCAACAACAGAAAAAGCGGAGCTCTCTCCCTGGATCTCCGCGTAACGTTTTAACGAATATACGATATCTTTCGCAGTGACACTGTCTCCGTTATGGAATTTGATCCCATCCCTTAATGTAAAGGTATAGGTCATACCGTCTTCCGAGATTTTATAGTCACTTGCCACTGCAGGGATAAGATCTCCGTCTGCTGTGGGCTTTACAAGACCTTCGTAAATATTGAAAACAACGTTCCTGGTTCCTGCGTCCGAGATCGAATGGGGGTCAAGACTCACCAGGTCCTGCGTCATTCCTACCTTGACGCTTCCGCCTGATGTGGGTTGTTCATCTGAAGGATCAGTACCGGAGGTGCTTTCCGCGTTCTGCTTGCCGCCTCCGCATCCCGTGAGTGCAGCAGCTGCGATAACCATGACCAAAAGGATCGATAAAAATCGTTTTTTCATTTGATACCTCTTTCCTTGATCTTTCATCAATATTCAGTTTGGTTTATGCCTTGCCGGCATTTATTCTGTCGGGAAACGTATCCTGCCGTTTTCCCGCATGATGCCTGAAACCTTAATGTTCCTTAAAACGGCTTCAGGGAAACGGCGGCGCTGCCGTCGTTTCCCCTGTATTATACAACATAATTTACTTTATGGCATCAGGAATATCGATCTTGTCGGTGGTATTGTAAGACTTGAATATCATCTTTACCTCGGCCTTATCCGTGATGCATTCCATGTCTACGCCCTGCTGCTTTGCCTGCTCTACGGAAACCTGCATGGCCGCATCCATCGCATCCTTCATATCGATGACGAAGCCTCTGTACTCATAAGTCTCGGCATCCACATATGAATAGAGATGATATGTTATATCCACGCCTTCGCCCACGAGCTGATCCAGGCTGTCGATCGATTCGCCGTAGGAACCGCTTGTCTTCTCCATAAGGAGTTTGAGATCTTCGGCATCTATATCGGCCTTTATAACGAAACACTCTTTACCTTCAAATGTCTCCTTGCCTTCCAGTGTCAGCTCGACGCCTGCATCCTTTAACTCCTGAAGGCCGCCTGTTGCCTGCTCTTCAGCGGTATTCACATTGCCGGGCTCCGTCTCGCTCCACGTCTGGCCATCGTCGTATGATGCATAAGCCACGGTCTTTCCGTCCTTTTCGAATGTGTACATGTCTATCCCCTGGGACTGCGTTCCGCTGAAGGGTATTTCGATGGTCATCGTCATGTTGACGTGAGCTGCCTGAGGATCTTTTACAGCCTCCGCAGTTCCTTCTGCATAGATGGCCATGTCTGCCGAAACGCCTGCTGCCTTGATAAGCATCTTGACGTCCATTTTATACTCGGACTCTACAGACTTAACATCCTTTGCCTTTTCGAGCGTCTTCTCGATGATGGATTCCACCGTCTCCCCGTTTACGTCCGAGCCGCCCTTGGAGCCTCCGCCGCCTTCGCTTTCCTTTTTA
>JAFRYJ010000146.1 GCA_017437705.1 Lachnospiraceae bacterium | reverse complement strand
CGCTCTACTTGCCAGCGTCTAAAGGCGCTGGCTTTCTCTTTGTTAACTCCGGGGGCTTTCGCCCCCAGAGCTCCGTTCAAGCCACTTCGCATTTATCTCCTGGCCGCCCCTAAAGGGGCATTATCACTTTTCCTCTGTTGGATCCTTTTTAGGCTGCGCCCCAAAAGGATCCTCATATTCTTTTACACTTAGTTTATCTTTTATGATGTCGGCTCTCTCCTGATCTCTTACGTATTTCCTCACTGTGGCATCATTTAATCCTACTGTACTCACATAGTATCCTTCTGCCCAGAAGTGCCGATTCCCAAACTTATATTTTAAGTTTGCATGTCTGTCGAACATCATGAGGGAACTCTTACCTTTCAGGTATCCCATAAATGATGATACACTGATCTTCGGCGGTATGCTGACCAGCATATGCACATGATCTGACATAAGATGCCCTTCGATTATCTCTACTCCTTTGTACTCACACAGGTCATGCAGTATCTCTGCCAGATCTTTCTTGTATTGATTGAAGATTATTTTCCGCCTATACTTTGGTGAGAAGACTATGTGATATTTGCACAGCCATTTGGTACGGGCAGAACTATTAGCCTTCGGCATGAAATCACCTTTCCTTTCATAATAGTGGCTTGGACACCCCTATTATAGAGAAGGTGATTTCTTTGTTAAACTGTTTACCCACACCCGCACAGCGGGTGGTTGTTTGTTTCGCATGGTTTCGTTTGCACGCAAACTCAACTCATGCTCAACTGACTAAAGTCAAAGACAAAAAACAATACCGCCTCTTCCCAGGAGGCGGCATTTATATGTATCCGTTTTATTCAAAGCTTAAGGCCGTATATCACATGATCAGTCCGGCCGTCATCCAGCGCCACCGCATCGGGTATGCGGCCCCACTGCGAGAATCCGCTCTTTTCCAGGATCCTGCGGCTGGCTCTGTTGGACCCCAGGATCATGGCGAGCAGCGTATCAAACTCCAGCTCCCGGGCCTTTTCAATAAGGAATCCCAGAAGCTTCGTGCCGATGCCCCTGCCGGTCTTTTCCCGATCGAGGTAATAGCTTAACTCCGCAGTCCCCGAAAGCCTTTTCCGTCCGAAGCGGTATTCCGAAAGGCTGCCGTACCCTATCACCTCGCCGTCCTCAAGACAAACGTAAAGCGGGAACCTTTCCGTATCATGGCTCAAAAACCAGGGCACACGCTGCTCTTTTGTATATTCCTCCGAGTCCGCGTTGCAGCCTGCCCTGACGGCGGCATTGTAGATGTCCGTAAGCCGCTGCAGATCCTTTTCCTCTGCCTTTCTGAAACTGATGTCTCCCATATGCATCACCTCAGGTCCTTCATCATCCAGTATGAATCGCGGTAACTGCCGTCTTTGTATTTCATGTTCCTGGGGAATGCTCCGTACTGTTTGAATCCAAGCTTTTCATAAAGAGCACGGGCGCGGTCGTTTCCCTCCACCACCTCCAGCTCCATCTGCTCGTAGCCGGCTTCTTTTGCAGTATCGATAAGGACGCGGAGCATCATCTCTCCGATGCCCGCACCCCAGAACTTCCTGTAGATCGCTACGGCGACACTGCAGCGGTGGCGGAACCTGAGCCGGGGGCCTTCGCTCATAAGCGATGCGCAGCCCACGTGCTCGCCGTCACAGAATGCAGTGATCATAAGCTCTCTTTCGGCGTCCTTCTTCATTCGTATAAAGGCGGTCTCCTGCTCCAGTGTAAAGGACTGCTCGTCCGGCTCCCTTAAAAGAAAGGGCGTCTCACCGGCGGTGATGCTCATATACTCTATGAGCATGGCCGCGTCCGGCTCCTCTGCATTCCTTATGATGATCTCCCGTCCCGTTTTATCCGTAAATGATGCAGGTCCGTATATCATATGCTCCTCCGTGCTCACTGCTTTAAGGCGCTGTGCCTGTCAAGAAACTCAAGCACCGTCCTGTTGAACTCCTCCGGCTTCTTTGCCGCGATGAAATGACTTCCCTTTATGAATCTAAGCTCCGCGCCGGGAATCCCCGATGCGATCAGCTCCGTGTGTTTCTTTTTGATCATGTCCCGGGTGCCGGCCAGAACAAGGGTCGGCGACTTTATGCCGGAAAGCTCATCAACGGTCACGTTGGGGTCGTTTACCATGAGTCCCAGCATCTCCGCGTTGCGGGCGGCCTTTTCGCTTTTCCCGGCTGACCTTTTTGCGATCTTGTACCCTATCTCGATCGGGATCTGGTAACACCTCTTCACTCCCGAGGCATCCAGATTTGCGCCGTTCAGGATCAGGTTCATCACTCTTTCCGGATATTTGATGGCAAAGACCGTCGCAATGTTTCCGCCGTCGGAAAAGCCCAGGATATGGGCTCTTTTAAGGCCCTTTTCATCCATGAAGCCCTTCAGATCCTCTGCGAACTGCCTGATGGTAAAAGGAGCATCGCCCCTGGGAGTCTGTCCGTGACCTCTGGTATCAAGGGCATAAACATGATACTGCTTTGAAAACTCTCCGATCTGGCCCTTGAAATAGGAGCTGTCCTCCCCGTTGCCATGGAGCAGTATAAGGGGCTCGCCCGAACCCTGTTCTATATAAAAATGCTGAATTTCCATGCTGCTCTCCGCCGTTTGTAAGTCAGTCCCAAATGCTAAACGGTAAATCTGTCCTGTATATCCTTCCCCTCGGCTTCCTCTCTCAGAGCCGTGCCGTATCTGCAGACAACGGACATAACTATCATCATGATACCCAGGCCTATATCTGCGGATCCGCCCAGATGCAGCACGCTGATATCGCCGTTTACTGCCGATGCTATAGCCACTCCGATGGCACAGACTATCATCACTGCAATGGGCAGAACGATGGTGAATATGCCCAGCCTCTTAAGCTCGCCGGCGCCCCGCTCCGTGAAGGGCGTGCCGTCCTCGAGCTCGTTCTCAAAGTATCTTACAGCCATCCTGCTGAGTATCATCTCCGCGATGATGCCCACGCAGCCCACTGCCATATACGCAAACATCGTCGGCGCATTAATGCCCGCCTCCGTTTCGATAAAGCTCTTCAGGCTGACGCCGCCGATCTTGATGGCTCCGTCGCCCAGGACCGCATAGCTTATGATGCCGGCCACAGTCAGGCACAGTCCGACTATGCAGAAAATGAAAACTATCTTTGATAAGATCTTCCCTATCCTTGCAAGGGTCTGAATAGTGTTTAAGCTTTCCATTACAGTTACCTTCCCGTTGTTTCATAATATTTAAACGCAGAGCGGTACGTACCCGCCCCCAGGCGTTTATTCCGATTTAAAGTCTTTCGCGGCCATGTACCCGTATGCGCTGTCCGCTGAGTATACCGCTCTGAGGACAGCCTGGCAAAGTACGTCCGCTCCCAGGATGCCCACCAGGTCCTGATCCGCCTTCACATCACCCGCCGACAGCGCGTAGATGCTGTCTCCGTCCGCCGAGGTGTGCACGGGGCGCACCGACCTGGCCAGGCCGTCATGGGCCATTCCCGCGATCTTGCAGAGCTGGGCCTTCTCAAATTCCGCATTGGTCAGGATTATACCCAGGGTGGTATTTCCCACGAATTTGTTCTCCTTGACTTCGATGCTCTGCCTCATGATCTCCGTCGTGTTCCTGAAGCCGGTCTTATCCTCCGTCAGGATGCCGGCCACCATCTTTCCCGTGTCGGGATCGTAAACGTCGCCCAGGGCGTTGAGCACCACCAGCGCTCCTATGCGGAGCTCGCCGATCTCGACGGCGCAGCTGCCTATACCTGTCTTCATGCAGGTCTCCATGCCGCAGATCTTTCCCACGGTGGCCCCGCAGCCGGCTCCGTAATTGCCGTCCCTGTAATTGGGAGCTTCCATGGCGTTCTCCGCCGCCTTATATCCCATTTCCTTTCCGGGGCGCACCTTCATGTCGCCCACCGTCAGGTCGAAAATGTCGGACTGCACCACGAGAGGCACTTTAGTGATGCCTACATCATAGCCGATGTCCCTCTCCTCCAGGTATTCCATGACGCCGTTGGCGGCACCCAGCCCAAAGGCGCTTCCGCCGGATAAGAGCACCGCGTGTATAAGCTTTGCGGACATCAGGGGATTTAAGAGCTGGCTGTCCCTGGATGCGGGGCCACCGCCCCTTACATCAAGGCCGGCCCTCATGCCGTCTTTGCTGATGACGACGGTGCAGCCGGTCCCTGCCGCCGCGTCCTCTGTCTGACCTATCCTTACATTGCAGACATCATTTATGGATATCTCTTTCATTTTTGTGCCTCCTTTTTTTCGCTGAGTTTTTTCGATATGGCTTTTAAGACATCTGTCCTCTTTGTTGTCTTATCCCTAATGCCTTTAATTGCTGAAAAGTGTGAGAACAGCGACAGTATCGTCAGGAACCCCGACAGCGCCGCCGCCTCGTATTCTCCGGTACACAGCATGGCTGCCGTAAAGCTCAGGGGTATCACCGGCCCGCCGATGCAGAGGTATTTTGTTATAAATACCGTTATCATGCCGATGGCGTTGGCAATAAGCCCCCAGGACCAGCAGTACATCGTTACGGCCATTGATGTCGTGGCCACTCCCTTGCCGCCCCTGAACACGCGCCAGAAGGGGAAGTCGTGGCCCAGGGTGCAGCCGGTTCCCGCGTAAAGCGTTACGATCCAGCCCTCGTCCCTGAATATCAGAAAGGAGATGACCGCCGCCGCAGCGCACTTCAAAAGGTCTCCCAGCAGGGTGATGATGCCGGGCACGAATCCCAAAGACGACATGATGTTCGCCATGCCCGGATTGCCCGTGTCTCCCAGCTCGGAAGCCCTTTTACCGGCCCATATCCCCGCGGCGATCTCCGCCGTCAGGATGCAGCCGAAGATATAACCGATGACTGTGCTTATTATCCTCGCCGTCACTTCTCCAATGACCCTTCCGCCTGTGTTTTACACACCGTTAATAAGTATGCTTTTCGTTTTTATTGTTGTCAACCGCGCAGACGCCTTCACAGAGTCTTCTTAAGCATTATATATTCGTCCGTCCTGCAGTCTTCCGTAAATCCCGCCTTAAGAAACATCCCCACCGCCGGATTATCTATTGCGATATCATCATAAAGCTCCGTGATGCCGGCCTTTCCGGCCTCTTTACACAGCATTTCAAGGGCAGCGCGTCCGAAGCCTTTTCCGCGGCAGGACGCCGCTATAAGGATATCCGCGATCCATATCCCCCGGTCATCATCGAAATGAAGGGCCGCCTCGCCGACAAAGCATCCGTCCTCCGACTGCAGGTATCTGTACCATCGCTTCTCCCCGGTATCCGCGATCCATTTCGAGTACCAGGCCTCCCATCTGTTTTCGGGAAAGTCGATGGTCCCTCCGTATGCGTGGTTGTACGACATTGTCTCAGGATCCTCCAGCAGCTGCTGCCGGAACCAAAGATCTTCAAACTTCGGTATATAGAATCTGATCATGATCTTTCCGCCTGTTTACCCGAAGACTTCAAACGCCGCCACCGTCCTCATGGCTTCTTCAGAGAAATGCTCCCTGCCGTAAAGATCCAGGAAAAGGTCGGTATAGGTATCTGTCTTCAGATTGTAATTAAGAGACCACACCGCCCAGTAAAGGTCGATGTGCCTGTCCCCGGCACCGGCCATGGCTGTGTCGATAAACGAGCTGAATGCGCCGTTTTTCTGCAGGATGTTGGGCAGGCAGGCGTCGCCGTGGATGAATGTATCGCATTTTAAAAGATGCCTGTTCTTCTGCATTATCTCCCATGCTTCCTGCTTTGATCCTATGGGCCAGCGGTCCGTAAGGACCGATCCGTCCCAGGACCCGCCCTCAGGGCTGCCGTCTGAGGACTCCATGAATCTTTCGTATCTCGACGATACCGGCAGGCCTTCCGCCGGCAGCGAATGAAGTTTTTTCAGTGCTCCCGCGAGTATCTCACAGAGCTTTCCGGGATCATTGAGACATCTGGTCAGATCTTCTCCCACGGCCTTCCGGGTGACGAGCCAGTCCCTGTCCGCGGACAGGTATTCCGGTGCTTCAGGGCCCAGCCCCAGCCTGTGAAAGAGCTGTGCAAGCTCATATTCCCGGGCAAGACTGCCGGCTTCATCAGTTTTTATATAGTATCCCGTGCCCGCTTTAAAGGTCGATGCCATCGAATGGCCGCTCACGTTTTCCAAAGCTGCGGATCCCAGATAAGGCCGGAGCTCAGCGGGCAGTTTTATCTCTTTATCGTCCATAATTACTCTGTTTCTTTAATATGCGCTCGATACGCACCGTTAACATCATCCGTATCCCCAGGTAAGAAGCTCCCATTCACCGCCTTCGGTGCGGGCAAGCCACCAGCTCCAGTCCGTGTATTCGGAATCCGGCTCCCATGCCCCTCTTTCCTCCTTCGGCGAATGAAAGTCGCTCAGAAAGCATATGCACTGCGCGTATTCCTTTCCGTCCCCGAGACTCCTCATCCACTCCAGGTTTTCCCCGGTACAGATGTCGTCCCCCGCATATCTTATGCTGTGGAGCTCGCAGCCTTTCCAGGTCGAAAACTCTTCTTTTATTTTTGAAACGGCATCATCCAGATCCTTGTCGGAAAAGATCCCCGCTGTTTCTTTCATGATGTCATCCCCTTTCACTGTCCCTGCGTTTCCTTATGGTGGGGCAGCCTTCGATGATCCTTTTACGGCAGGGGCAGTCCCTGTCGTGATCGTTTATGATGCCGCAGGCCTGCAGGTGCGAGTAGATCGTCACCGGGCCCACGTATTTGAAGCCCCGCTTTTTCAGATCCCTGCTGATCCTTTCCGACAGGCCGTTGCTTACAGGGATCAAACCGGTATCATGGCCCTGATACAGTATCGTCTTCCCGCCTGAAAAGCTCCAGAAATAATCGCAGATCCCGCCGAATTCCTCCCTAAGCTCCATGCAGCGCCGGGCGTTGTTTATGACCGCCCGTATCTTCCGGGGCGAGCGTATCATGCTTTCGGTATTCATGATACGTTCAACGTCCTCTTCGCTGTATGCGGCTATCCTCTCCGGCTCGAAATCGTCGAAGCATTCCCTGAATATCTCCCGCTTTTTCAGCATCAGGTCCCAGCTGAGGCCGCACTGCAGGCACTCCAGCGTCAGATGCTCGAACATCTGCCTGTCGTCGTGTACCGGAACGCCCCATTCCGTATCATGATATCTCCTGTTCAGTTCGTTTATCTCCGCCCAGGAACAGTAGCCCATAAAACCTCCCGCTTAAGCCTGAAGCCTTTCGTAAAACTCTTCAAAGGCCGCTTTTACCCTGTCCGTATCCCACGCGATGACATCGTCGAAGCTCTCCGTCTCCAGTAGGTGCCTTACGAATACCGTGCCGAGGTAATAGCCGGTATCCGGCCGCCCTTCAAAGCGGACCCAGTCGCCGAAATATCTTTGATCTGACAGCATCATGGCCGGAAGATCCTCCCGGAATGATGATGCGATATGCCTCAGATTCTCTCTGCACCAGTCCCTCCAGCCGTCCTCCGACTGATGGAAAAAATCCGGATCCCCCAGGACCTCCTGCTCGAATACCATGGCGATGCCTTCCGTGAAAAGCTGCCAAAGATACTCATCGGCGCTGTTGTCCGTTTCCCTCCGCAGCACGCCGTACTGCTCCTGATAGATATGGCCCAGCTCATGCAGGATAAGGGCGTTCATGCTGTCAGGATCATACCATTTAAGCTCCAGTATCTTCTCGACGCCCAGCAGGACGGCCGACCTCCGCTCCAGCGATACAGCCCACCCGGCTCCGCTGCAGAGACCCAGGTAAAGTATAAGATCCGCGTCTACGGTCCTGCCGAAGACATCGTTTATGCGTTCGTCAAGGCCGTCTGCCGCCCTGTGAAATTCCTCAATTGTACAATTGCGGCCTTCGGTGTCGATAAGGACCTGATGAAGCACCGGAAGATAGTCATTCTCCCAGGACAGTCCCGCATCAAGGCATTCCCCCAGGTCTTCGAGGCAGAGTTCCTTTACCCCGGGTGCCGCTTTATCTATATAGGCCTTCCACCTTTCAAGGTCGAATCTGTCCCCGTCAAAGGAGGAAAGCATTGTTTCCGTTGTGTCTTTAATGCTTATCATTTGTTTTCCGCCGGCTTGCTTAGTATATTCCGCAGTTATTTATCTTCTTTGACGATATCGTATACGAACACCTCCGAGATCTCCCTGTCATAGCCTTCATAGAAGCCCTTCGGCATACCCAGGACGATACGG
>JAFRYJ010000145.1 GCA_017437705.1 Lachnospiraceae bacterium | reverse complement strand
AGGCGGCTGGGGCATGATCATTACAGAGGATTATGCGGTCAACGAGAACGCAAAAGGTTATGAGTTCATACCCGGTCTCTACAACGACGATCAGATCCCCGGCAACAAGGTCCTTACCGAGACCGTTCACAAATACGGCGTTAAGCTCTTCTGCCAGATGTATCATCCCGGACGTCAGTCCAAGCACGATGTCAACGGCGGCGTTCAGCCCATTGCACCTTCGGCAACAAAGGATCCTTTCTGCATGGATATGCCCAGGGAAATGACGGTCGAAGAGATCCATCAGATCGTTAAGGATTTCGGCAGCACAGCAAAGCGCGTAAAGGAATCGGGATTTGACGGCATCGAGATCCATGCAGCTCACGGTTATCTCTTATCCGAGTTCCTCTCGCCCTTTACAAACAAGCGTGTTGATGAATACGGCGGATGCTTTGAAAACCGCACACGTATCCTCGACGAAGTTTACGCCTGCATCCGCGAGAACGTAGGCCCCGACTTCCCTGTTCAGGTACGTCTTTCCGCAAACGAATACCTTCTCGGCGGACGTACGGAAGCAGATACATATGAACTCGTTCGCCACCTTGACGAGCTCGGTGTTGATGCGATCCACGTTTCAAACGGAATGTATGCATCACCCGTTATCAGGCAGATCATTGCTCCTATGTATACAGAGCATGCTTTCAATATGGAAGTTGCGGAAAACGTTAAGAAGCTTGTATCCTGCCCCGTTATCCTTACGAACAGGATCAACGATCCCCATATGGCAGACACACTGCTCAAGCTCGGCAAGGCAGATTTCATCGGTATGGCCAGAGGCTCTCTTGCAGATCCCGATCTTCCCGCAAAGGCTAAAGCCGGCAAATGCGAGAACATCCGTTACTGCATCGGCTGTCTCCAGGGCTGTGAGGCAGGCCTTCTCGTAGGCTCCAATGCAACATGTCTTGTTAATCCCAGGATCGGTTACGAGTATGAGAATCCCATGGAAACAACGGATTCACCCAAAAAGGTAATGGTTATAGGCGGAGGCCCCGCAGGCCTTAAGGCAGCTGAAACAGCAGCAAGGATCGGCCATGATGTTACCGTTTACGAAGCATCCGAGCAGCTCGGCGGACAGTTCCGCAGCGCAGCATTCCCTCCCGGTAAGGGCGAGCTTTCCACCTTTATCTCATCACTGAGGAAGGATCTTGAGGATCTCAATGTGCCCGTCAAGCTCGGCACACCCGTTACCGAAGAGCTTATCGCTTCCGAGAAGCCCGATGCCATCATCGTTGCAACAGGTGCAAAGCCCCTCGTTCTTCCCATCGAAGGCATTGACGGCGACAACGTAGTAACAGCTGAAGACGTTCTCCTCGGCAAGGCTGACGTGGCATTCGGTCCCGTCGTTGTATGCGGCGGCGGTGAGGTCGGCGTTGAGACGGCTCACTTCCTCACATCAACATGTCCGGATATCACAGTCCTTGAAATGCGTGATGACATCCTCATCGACATGTTCCCTCTGATGAAGATGCAGCTTTCACAGTATGTTGCAGAGACCGGCATCAAGGTGCTTACAGGAGCAAAGGTATCGGCGATCTCGGCTGACGGCGTTACATATACGGACAACGACGGCGGGTCACACATCATCCCCGCAGCTACGGTCATCTCCGCATTCGGTTACAAGGCATACAATCCTCTCGAGGAAGCCGCCAGAAAGTACTGCGATAACGTTCAGGTAGTAGGATGCGCAGTAAAGGCGGGCAACGCCCTCGTTGCCGTAAGAGAAGGCTATAACGCCGCTCTCAATATCTGATATGGCATAACACACAATAAGATCTTTAAAATGAAGCAGGGCCTCTTCCCTTTCCGGAAGAGGCCCTTAGCTTTGCTGTTTGATATTCGGTTAATAAACGATCACGCTCTGCCCCTGGCTATAAGCATTACCAGGCATCCGAAAAAGATCATGTAGTCCGCGATGTTGAAGACCACCTTCGACACCTTGAGCTTTTTCAGGATGTTGAGCCTGAAATAATCCGTTACCTTTCCGTCCTTAAGCCTCTCGTAGGCGTTGCTCATGGCTCCGCCCAGGGCCACGGTGGTGCCCAGCTTCAGCAGGAAATTGCCCTTCTTTCCCGTTGCCAGATAGAAGATGCCCAGCAGAAAGCCCAGCGACAGGAGGGTGAGGCCGATGATCTTACGGGGCTTGTTCTTAAGGGCGCCCATCATCAGGCCCTCGTTGTATTTCCTGGTGAGTACCACCTTGCCGTTCATTATGGGCTTTTCTTCATTCTCGCCGACGCTGCGGTTCACCCAGGCCTTAACACCCAGCTCCACCGCGCAGAGGCCGACGGCTATAATAAACCAGAACATAAATATCTCCCCTTTATATTACAGATGCATTATCTATCTCATCAGTCATATTATACGTTCAGCGTGCCCGACTTTCAAGACGCCCCGTAGCCGGTCCCGCCCGTTACGATTTGCCATTTTGTCAGTTTTCTGTTACAATCGTTTTATAAAACCAACAGAGGTGAGACTAATGGAAATGCATGAATCTGCCGAAAACTATCTTGAATCAATAATCATACTCCGTGAAGAACTGCCTGTTGTACGTTCTGTGGATATCGCCAACTATCTCGGATTCAAAAAATCCAGCGTGAGCGTTGCCATGAAGAACCTGAGGGAGAACGACATGATAACCGTTTCGCCCCAGGGCTATATAACGCTTACGGAAAAGGGCGAGGAAGTGGCTTCCACTATCTACGAGCGCCATATATTCATCTCGGAGAATCTCCAGAAGCTGGGCGTTCCCAGGGACATCGCCATCAAGGATGCATGCCGCATAGAGCACGTAATAAGCCCGGAATCCTTTGAAGCACTTAAAAAGCATCTGGAGAACATGAAGATCAAATAAAACTATTTAAGCCGTACCCCGCGGGGTACGGCTTATTTTTATCTCACGGAAATTCCTCCGGGGGATGCGCATCTCGCAGACAGGAAGAGCACTGCGTGCTTCTGCTCGCGCGCCAAAGTCCGGCTGCGCTCATTTCCATCAAGAATGTGGGGATGGGGAGTTGGAGTCCGCTTGCGGACTTTGTTATAATTCGGCAAACGCCTTCCTTATCTCTTCTTCCGTAGTATTCGCATTTCCCTGGACCATGCGGGGGCCTCCGCCGCCCTTTATAGGAAGCATACCCTTCAGCTTTTCCAGAAGCTGCTTCACGTCGATATCGGGGCTTCCGATATAGAATCGGTATCTGCCCTCCTCACCGGAGAACATGGCTATATAGCCTTTGCAGCGCTCCATCAGGCTGTTGAGGCCGTTCCTTATGATGTCATCATCCCTCTTCTCCATGAAAAGTATGATGTTCTCGCTGCCGTCCTCTATACCCGCGATCTCCGCGGCCAGGAGCTTCCTCTT
>JAFRYJ010000006.1 GCA_017437705.1 Lachnospiraceae bacterium | reverse complement strand
GCATTTCCCTCTCTCGCCCTGTTCGGCGTAAAGAAGCAGTACAGGGGCCAGGGCATCGGTCGGAGCATGCTCCGGATCTACGAGGGCCTTTGCCGGGAGATGGGATTCAAAAAGTGTACCATGCTGGTATCTAAGCCCAATGTAAGGGCCCGCAGGCTGTATCAGTCCGAGGGCTTCGTAAAGCGCGGCGAGGTGCCGGGCTTCGTATTCCCGGACGTGGATGAGTACATAATGATAAAGGATCTGTAAGGACCTGAAGGGCCGCCGGCATCACTGAAATGCAGGGCGGTCTGATCAGTATTGAGAACATACACTTATTAACGGCAACGGACCATCCTTAACGCGGTGGATCCGTTGTATTGTATATGCGGGCCTTAGGGCTGCATGTCATCATTTACTGCGGTTTGAAGAATAATGATATCGAAAAAAGACTACGAAGAACTTAAGAATAAAGTCGAAGCCCTGGAAGAGAGGGCAACAGCCCTTGAAGAGCGGGCTGAAGGACTGGAGGAGCGGGCCGCAGGTCTGGAGCAGCTTTTAAAGGAAAGAGATACGCAGATAGATGCGATGTCTGCGGAGACCTCAAAGCTGAAAGCCGCCCTTAACAGGCTCTCTGGCGAGGTCGGTGCATTAAAACGTACAAATAAGGGCGCGGCAGAGTCGGGACTGTCGGAAAGCGAATTAAAGGTTTTTGATATGCTTAACGGAGATCAGAGATGAGACTTGTTATAGATATGCAGGGGGCACAGAGCAAAGCTTCCGCAAACAGAGGCGTGGGCCGGTACATCAGGGAGATCGTAAAGTGCCTCATTAAATGCAGCAGAAATGATATAGAGATCTTTCTGGCGTTAAACGGAAAGCTCAACTGTTCAGCGGTCTTTGAAGAATTTGAGGATATACTGGACCGGGACCATATAAAGGTCTGGTATTATTATCCCCGTATACCCGCAGCAAGGATGGTAAACCTTGATGAGACCCGCCCCGAGGTGCTGTTTAAGGAATGGTTCTTCCATCAGTTTAATGCAGACGCCATATGGATACCGAATTATCTTGAAGGATACGGGGAAGAGAACATTGTCACCAGCTCGGGAGTAACCAGGGGCGGCGAGAGGATCGTTTCCACCCTGCATGATGTCACGCCGATGCTCTACGCGGAGGATTACCTGAAAGGCGATACGCGCATATGGTATTGGCAGAAGATGAATTATGTGGCAGCCAGCGACCTGATCCTCACCGAGTCGGAATTCACCAGGGCGGAGATCATAAAGCGCCTCAGGGCCGACGGCGAAAAGGTACATGCCGTGCCTCTCGGCTACAACAGGGCTGTCTTTTATCCGGATGATGAGTATACAGCCCCTGATAAAAAGGAAAACTATTTCCTTTATGCCGGAGGAGACAGCAAGTATAAAAACCTGAGAGCATTGATAAAGGCCTATTCCGGGCTGGAAAAGGAGATAAGAGACGGATACCGCATTATATTCGTCGGCAGCGAACCCCTTCAGAACAGAAAGGAACTGGAGAAGTACGCATCAGACCTCGGCATCGATCCCGGAGTATTGGAATTCCCCGGATTTGTTAAGGATGATGAGATGAGAAAGCTGATGCAGAGATGCGCAGGCTTCATATTCCCGTCTTACGCCGAAGGCTTCGGCCTGCCTCCCCTTGAGGCGATGGCCTGCGGGGCGCCTGTTATTATCGCAAATGCTACCAGCCTTCCCGAGATCGTAAACGATCCCGAAGCGGTCTTCGATCCGTTTGATCCTTCAGAGCTTACAGTCATACTGAGGAAGCTGATAACAGACAGGGACTACACGGCAGGCCTTATAAAAAGAG
Source organism: Lachnospiraceae bacterium (assembly GCA_017437705.1). Next base: position 3,173 of record JAFRYJ010000006.1, on the reverse strand, counting down.
GTCTGGAGAGAAAGGAATGCTTTTCCTTGGAAAAGACCGCTCAGACGATAAAGGACCTGCTGCTGAGCCTCCCCGGAAAAACGTACGGCGATGTATATTCGAAGGCAGATCTCTGCCGCGATCTAAGGGAAATACTGGATAGATCGGACTATCTTCTTAAGGCGGATATCGCCAGATCGATCGAACAGAACACCCTGTTTAAAAAGACTAAGAACGTATTTGTCGATACCTCGGCTGCCGTATTCAAAGAGTATGATGAAGACATCATGCGCGTGACGGATGACTTGACAGCCGGGCTTTCAGAGGCTTTTGACGGCCGTGATGATGTACGCATAAAAGCCGTTTATACAGAGCCCTCGTTACCCGGCTTCTGTTATTCCCGATGTGAAGGCGACAGGTACGCCAGGATAAAAATGCCCCGGCCCATTGACAAAGTGGATCTCTGCGACGGCGACATCCTGGTGATGCCGGACCTTTTTAAGGATAATGCGATCGTAAAAAGGGAGTACCTGCGGAGCCTCAGCGGAAGAGGAGTGAGGGTCTTTACATACCTTCAGGATCTGGCACTCTTTGAAGCTGACGGAGGTCAGTCAAAGGAGAACAGGGAGAAGAACGACAGGTTCTTAAAAGCGGCTGCATCATTTTCGGGCGTTATAGCTGCTTCGGAAGAGCTGCTTCAAAGCTTTAAGGAATGGTGCGGAAGGCAGGGGATCAAATTCCCGCCTTATTATGTGACAGCATCAACTGTCACTGAAGCCTTAAATCACTGACGGTAGGAAACATGTGTCTCCCCGCAGGGGAAGCTGTTGGTTGTACGGGGGGACACGAATAAATGAATAAAGAATGAGGGTGTCCTCAAAGTCAGTACAAGGCAGGCTTTCGGACACCCTCATCTTTTATTTTATAGTTGTATGCACTAAATCAGTGGTTTTACCTTCCGGTCATCAGCAGAAGTCATCAAACCTTGAGTCCTGCCCTGTATGCGGTGTGGATAGCATCGAAGATCTTTCCGGGACGTACAGCGTCACCTACGAGATATGCTTCCTTGCCTGCTGCCTTGAGCTCATCATAGAGGCCGCTGTTGCTGCGGAATCCGAGAGCAAGTACAACTGTATCGGCGTCAAGAGTCTCTTCACCCTTCTTTGCGTTGAATACAACTGCGCCCTTCTTGGCGATCTTCTCAAGACGTGTATTTGTAAGGACCTTCATGCCGATGGCGGCGATGCGCTCACTGTAGGCGATGAAGTCTGTTGCAGCAACATCATTCATGATGCCGGGGAGCATTTCAACAACTGTTACGTCGTGGCCCTTCTCTGCAAAGTCGAGGGCTGTCTCTGTACCAACAAGACCGCCGCCTACAACAACGACTTTCTTGCCGACCTTCTTGGGGTTATTGATGGCTGTAAGAGCATCCATAACGAAGGCCTGATCTGCTCCTTCGATATTGGGAATGATGGGCGTGCTGCCGGTAGCGCAGATAACAGCGTCGAACTTCTTGAGATCCTTAGCAGCGGCTTTCTTGTTTACAACAGTGATGCCGAGCTTCTCGATCTGGGTCTCAAGATATTTCTGGAACGGACGGATGTCAGCCTTGAAATCGGGAGCGCCTGCCTCGTTGAGAAGGCCGCCGAAGCGCTTCTTCTCTTCGAAGAGGGTAACATCATGGCCGCGGAGCTTTGCAACCCTAGCAGCTTCCATACCTGCGGGGCCGCCGCCTACAACAGCAACCTTCTTTGCAGCGGGAGCGGGTGTGATCTTAAGCTCGCCTTCACGGCTGATCACAGGGTTAACCGCACAGGTAACAGCTTTATATTTGAAGAATGTTCTTTCAAGACAGCCTTCGTTGCAGCGGATGCAGGGACGGATATCCTCGGGATGATCTGCTTCTGCCTTGCATGCCCATTCGGGATCGGCCCAAAGCGGACGTCCGAGAACTACCATGTCGCCCTGACCCTTTGCGATGATCTCTTCTGCATACTCGGGAAGAGTGATGGAACCTGAAGCCATAACGGGGATGTTGACAGCTGCTCTGATCTTTGCGGAATTCTCTGCATGATGGCATACTTCGATGCTCATGGGAGATACCTGATGGATCATGGTGTGATGATCGCCGCCGGATACGTTGATGCCGTCAAGGCCTCTCTTCTCAAGCTCTTTTGCAAGCCAGATCGTATCCTCTACGGGGAATCCGTCGGGCTCGTTGTCCGTATCGGAAAGCCTGATGGTAACAGGGAAATCAGGGCCGACTTTGCTGCGGATGTCAGCGAGGATCTCAAAATAGATACGTGCTCTGTTTTCAAGAGTGCCGCCGTACATATCGGTACGATGGTTCGTTGTGGGTGAGAAGAAGTTCGTCAGAAGGTAGCCGTGTGCACCGTGGATCTCAACGAGCTTGAAGCCTGCCTGCTTTGCACGCCTTGCAGCGTCGCCGAAGCACTTAACGATCTCGTGTATCTCGGGGATGGTCAGTTCCTGGGGAACCGCCTCAAGTCCGTGCTGCTGATAGAGCAGAGGCCATGCAATAGATGAAGGGGCCTTGATGGGCTGCGTTCCGAGGAATTTCTGACGGCCGCAGTGCTCGATCTGGATAGCGGGTACAGCTCCCATCTCTTCAATGTTCTCTGCCAGCCATGCAAGGCCGGGGATATGCTCGTCACTGGAGATGCCCAGATGGCAGTGAGCTGATTTTGCACCTATATCATCAACATAAGCGTACTCTACGATGATCATACCTGTGCCGCCTGCTGCCTGATCGCGGTAGTAACGGATGGCACGCTCTGAAACAGAGCCGTCGATATTGTTCATACCGGATGACTGAGGGGCCTTTGCGATACGGTTCTTGATCGTAAGTCCGTTGATGGTGATGGGCTCAAACAAGTGCGGGAATAACTTTGACATAAATCATTTTCCTCCGTTTTTTATGATTGTTTATTTTTTAACATTATAGTATCATTGAGATGGCTGTTCTGTATCATGTGATACAATACTGATCAGAAACGTGCGCTAAAATGAGTACATCCGTGGTATACAGAGCATACGGGTGCAATTGGAAGGAACTTCGGAATGGCATTGGGGATCGAAACGGGGATCAGCTATATATTGAATGAGGATCTGTCGGATTTTCGGGAGCTTTTTAAAGAAACCTGTTCATCACCGAAAGAGTTTAAGAAGGG
>JAFRYJ010000144.1 GCA_017437705.1 Lachnospiraceae bacterium | reverse complement strand
CAGCTCATCTACCTCGCTGCCGTAGGTGACGCCCCAGTCATCTTTTAAAAGCTTTTTCCGGGCTTTCAGGGCAGATACCGCACCCTTTTTATCGCCAAGCTTAAGCCTGCACTGGTAAATGGCATCAAAGGGGTCCGTATAGCGGGGGACCGTCATTACGTCGAAGGTCTTCTGCCAGTATTCTATGGCCTCTTCGTAATACTCCCAGGTCGAAAACGCATTGGCAACATTGAACAGAACGCGCCAGTCGCCGCTGCATTTTTCGGCCAGCGCCCTGTATCTGTCCTTTACGCTTTCAAAGCCCTGCTCCGTCTCGTCGATCCATATCGCATAGGCCTCATAGAGGCTGTCCTCGGAGCGGGCCGCCGCCTCCTCAAGCACCTCTCTGGCCTCCTTCAGCCTTTTGTCGTCTATAAGGTCGTCCAGCAGATAGAAGTAGGCCCGCACATTTTTCGGCTCCTCGCGGATGATACTCTTCCAGTAATCGATAAGTTCCCTGTGGTTGGCCGAGTTCCAGTCGTAGACCTTTCCCCGCTCCGCATGGCTTATGATCGTCATGTCACCTTTTTCATTAGGTCTCAGCCTGAGCGCCCGCTTTGCATAGGCCGCCGCTTTTCTGTCAAGGGCCCGGGCCGCGTACTCATACACATCCGCCAGGAGATGGATAGCATCATAGTTGTCCGGATCGTCGCCCAGCTCTCCCAGCAGAAACCTCTCGGCGTCCAGTATGTCCGCCGCCCGGTCCGTGGTCCCGTATTCCAGCATGTGCTCAATGCGTTCGTACTCGCTGTCCCTTGAATAGCTGAAAAGGGAATCTATGGTCACTCCGAAGTATGCCGCCAGGCTGGGCAGCAAAGCCGTATCAGGCAGGGATACATTGCTCTCCCATTTGCTGACCGCCTGGGCCGTTACCCCCAGCTCCTCCGCCAGCCTGCTCTGGGGTATGCCCTTTTCTCTCCGCAGCTGTTTTATCTTCTCGCCTGTTGTCGCCATTATCAGTCACCGCCTTCCGTCTGATCTAAACTTTTTCGTTTCATCGGATCGATCTGATGATGCAAGTATACCCGGAAGCCAATCAACCGTAAAGCGACTTATATTAGGATAAAAATAAACCGCAGGTTGATTTAATGTATCAACCTGCGGTCTCACATATATTTCTTTCAGTCGTTGAACACGTATTCCTTCAGCCTCTTGAAGGCCTCCTCCATCTTTTTCCGAGGCAGAGCCAGGTTCATGCGTATGCCGAAGGGATCATTGAAGGGCCGCCCGTCCTGCCAGCACACGCCCACATCGGTGCCCCGCTTCAGGAGCTCGTCTAAAGATGCATCATGGGTCCTGCACCAGTCCTCGCAGTGAAGGAACAGCATGTAGGTCCCCTCCGGCTTTTCCAGGGTGATGCCCTCAAACTCACCCGCGATCATCCTGTATGCCCGGTTCACGTTTTCCGACAGAACAAAGCACAGCTCGTCCGCCCAGCTCATACCTTCATCGGAATACGCGCCGATGAGGGCGTGCATGGAAAGCACGTTCATGGAATTGTAGCCGCAAAGCGACGATTCCTTTTCCACCCTCTCCCGGAGCGTGTCGTTATAGATAATATGGTAGCTGCCCACCAGTCCCGCCAGGTTGAAGGTCTTTGACGGCGCATACAGAGCCGCCGTGTGAGTCCTCGCATAATCATTTACCGACTGCAGCGGTATGTGCCTGTGCCCGTTCAGGATGATGTCCGACCAGATCTCGTCCGATATGATCCAGACATCATGGCGCTCGAAGATCTCCAGAACAACCTGCAGTTCATCCAAGGTCCACACCCTTCCGCAGGGATTGTGGGGGCTGCAGAAGATGGCCGCATGGATCCTGTTTTCAATTATCTTACGTTCCATGTCTTCCAGGTCAAGGCGCCAGCCGTCTTCCCCGCAGATCATCGGATTCAGGACGATGTTATATCCGTTGTTCTCAAGCACATGGGTGAACCCGATATATGTGGGGCTCTGAAGGAGCACGTTGTCTCCCCTGGAGCAGAGCACGTTGAGCACGGATACCAGGCCGCCGAGCACGCCGTTCTCGTAGCCTATGTGTTTTCTCTCCAGCCCCTTTACGCCGTTCCGCGTCTCCTGCCATCTGATGATGGAATCATAGTATTCATCGGATGCCCGGAAATAGCCGTAGGAGGGATGCTCCGCCCGCTTAACAACGGCCTGCGTCACCGCGGGACAGCCTGTAAAGCTCATGTCCGCCACCCACATGGGTATGGCGTCAAAGCCCTCTTTGGGCCCTGCCGGCGCACAGCCGTCCGGGTCCCCTATAAGATCAACGGCGATGGCATCTCTGCCCCGCCGTTCAAGCATCGT
>JAFRYJ010000143.1 GCA_017437705.1 Lachnospiraceae bacterium | reverse complement strand
GTCGCTGTTCGAGCCCTGCGGGCTTTCCCAGATGATAGCCATGCGCTACGGCACCCTTCCCGTTGTAAGGGAGACCGGCGGACTGAAGGACAGCGTTATACCCTACAATCAATATACGAACGAGGGCACCGGCTTCAGCTTTGCCAATTACAATGCCCACGAGATGCTTTTTACTGTCAAGAACGCGGCCCGTGTTTACAGGGACGAGCCGGAGGTATGGAGCAGGCTCATGGACAACGCGATGAGAGCGGACTTCTCCTGGGAGAGATCCGCGGAGTCGTATAAAAAGATCTATCAGGGACTTGTTCCGGAGATACAGGATTGACTTTGATGACTATAACACACAACACAAGAGACCCGAATTTCAGAATACCCTTTGGTGCCGTAAAATGCGGCACCAAAATTTTGATGAGCCTGGCGGCTTCTGAGCCGGGTCTTAAAGTGATGCTGAGGACCTGGGTGGACGGCGAAGGCGAGAAGCTTTTCCCTATGAAAGAGGAAGAAGGCGAGGGCCTTTACATTTACAGAACGGAGCTGTGCCGCGAGGATCCCGGCATCATCTGGTACAGCTTTATAATAAGCCGGACTGAGGAAGACGGAACGGAGAAAGTGTTCCGTTACGGTGCCCGTGAGGGCAGGACCGGCGGCGAAGGCGCGGTATACGATCACGAGCCGCCTTCGTTTCAGATAACCGTTTACAGAGAGAGGCGCCTGCCGGACTGGTACAGGAAGGCAGTCTTCTACCAGATCTTTCCGGACAGGTTTTCGCGGGATGACAACTGGGAGGAAACGGTCAAAGCCGGGCTTGGCTCCCACAAAAACGGCCCGGCCAGGGTGATCAATTACGATTGGGATAAAACGCCCTCCTACAAAAAGGATGAAAAGGGCAGGGTGACGGAATGGGAGTTTTACGGCGGTACCCTAAGGGGCATCAGGGACAGGCTGCCGTTCCTTAAGGATATGGGCATCACGGCCCTCTACCTGAATCCCGTATTCGAATCCGCCAGCAACCACCGTTACGACACCGGCGACTACATGCACGTGGATCCGGTACTGGGCGGCGATGAAGCCCTGGAGGAGCTTATCGACGCGGCCGAAAAAGAGGGCATAAGCATCATCCTGGACGGCGTGTTCAACCATACCGGCTGCGACAGCATTTATTTCAACAGATACGGTAATTACGATTCTTTGGGGGCCTTTCAGTCGGAGAACAGCTCTTACAGGTCCTGGTATACCTTCAACGATACGCCGGCGGGCTACAACTGCTGGTGGGGCGTGGAGGATCTGCCTGATGTCAACGAGAACGAGGAGTCCTATAAGAGATTCATATACGACGGTGATGATGCCGTCGTCTCCCACTACCTGAAAAAGGGCATAAGAGGCTGGCGCCTTGACGTGGCCGACGAGCTGCCCGACGAATTCATCGAGGGCATCAAGGCAGCGGCTTTAAAGACGAAAGAGGACAGCGTCATAATAGGCGAGGTATGGGATGATGCCTCCAACAAGATCAGCTACGGAAAACTGAGAAGATACCTCCTGGGCAGCGAACTGGACGGAGCGATGAATTACCCGCTGCTTGATGCGGTCCACTCCTTCCTGCTGTCGGAGACGAACGCTTACGATCTTCTGGAGACGCTTACTTCCTTAAAGGAGAACTATCCTTCCGAAGCTCTTTACGGCGCCTTCAATCTGATGGGCAGCCACGACAGGGCAAGGATCATGACGATAATGGGAGAGGCGCCTTCGGAGGGCAGCCTTTCCGACGAAGAAAAAGGCAGCTTCCGCCTTACGGAAGAAAGAAGGAACCTGGCCAAGAGCCGTATATGGCTGATGACGCTGATGCAGATGACCCTGCCCGGCGTGCCTTCTTTGTACTATGGCGACGAGGCGGGGCTGGAGGGCTACCGGGATCCATGGAACAGGGGTGCATAC
>JAFRYJ010000142.1 GCA_017437705.1 Lachnospiraceae bacterium | reverse complement strand
TACGGCGTTACCCGCATCGTCGCCGCCAGAGAGCTTTCCATTAAGGAGATAAGGAAGCTCCGGGAAACAAGCGGCCTGGAGGTGGAGGTATTCGTCCAGGGAGCCCTGTGCTACTGCTATTCGGGACAGTGCCTGTTCTCCAGCATCATCGGCGGCAGGAGCGGCAACAGGGGCAGGTGCGCCCAGCCCTGCAGGCTGCCCTATAGGGTCGATGCTGACGGCAGGCCTTTAAACGATAAAAACAGCGAATACTTTCTGAGCCCCAGGGACATCTGCCTCCTGGAGGACATTCCCGCTCTCTGTGATGCCGGGGTGGACTCCCTTAAGATCGAGGGCAGGATGAAGGGGCCGGAGTATGCGGCTGTAACATCATACATGTACAGGAAATATGTGGATCTCTATGCCGAAAGGGGCAAAGAGGGCTTCTCCGTGGCGGATGATGATATAGCCCTTCTTGAAGCGGCCTGGTCCAGGAGCGGTTTTTCCGGCGGGTACCTGTATGAGCGCAGCGGCAGGGACATGATTACCCTGGAGAGCCCTTCCTACCCTAAGGAAGCAGGAGCCGCAGCGGACCGTGTTTTTGCGGAGATAGCGGAAAAAGATGACCGCATCCCCGTAAAGGGTAGATTTATTATGAAAAGCGGGGAGCCCTTAAGGCTTTCCGTCTCGGCGGGGAACGCTGCATATGAGGCTGAAGGACCGGTTCCCGAGGCTGCGGTGAAGACAGCCGTAACTGCTGAGGACGCCCTGGACAAGATCAGCCGCACCGGCGGCACGGATCTTTACTTTGAGGACCTGAAAGCTGACTGCGACGGCGGCCTCTTCGTCCCCGTGAAGGAATTTAAGGAACTACGGAGAAAAGCCCTATACGGGCTTGAGGAAAGGATCCTTGATGAATACAGGAGATAGATACCCGGTAAGCGTGCTGGTGCGCAGTGCGGATCAGCTGCAGCGGCCGGAGATATTCGAGCATATAGACAGGGCATACATCAGCTGGCATGCGGCCTCGGACTGGCGCACTTTGGAAAGTCTGAAGGATAAAGGTGTGCAGCTGTATATGGCGCTGCCCCATATCGTCAGGGAGGACTATGCCGACAGGATCCGGGGGATCATGGACGAGGCCCTCGGACAGGGCTATGGGGGTTTTCTCGTAAGGACCATGGAGGAGCTCGTGTTCGCCCGAGACAGGGGTGCAGGCATCGTGGCCGACAGCTGCCTTTACAGCTTTAACGGTATGGCTGAGGAGTTCCTTAAGGAGCAGGGTGCCGGCATCACCACAGCGCCCTTCGAGCTGAACCGTCACGAGCTTAAGGAGCGCGGGCTTGACGACACGGAGCTTATCGTGTATACCTATATACCTCTGATGGTGACGGCCCAGTGCGTCAAAAAGACGGCTGGCGTATGCGGCGCCGGAAGTGATGCGGTGCTCACCGACAGGTATCGCAATACATTCAGGACTGCGGCGGTCTGCGACTGCTGCTACAACATCATCTTTAATTCCCGGCCCCTTTATCTGATGGACAGGTATGAGGAGGTGGACGCTTTAAAGCCGGCGTCGCTTCGGCTGGAGCTTTTCGATGAGGACAGCCGGGAAACGGAAAGGCTATTCGATGCGTTAAAGGCGTTCTCCCGCGGGGAGGATGTCCCGTGCGTGACCCCTTTTACCAGGGGACACTTCAGCAGAGGAGTTGAGTAGTTTTATGGCAAACACTGTTGCAAACTTTTCACGGTATTTCATCGTTTTTCTGGCTGCGCTTTATGCGCTGAGCGGATTTCTCGCGTTCAGGGACAGACAGGGGAGCGAGGGGGGTGCCATTTACATCATACAGAACGTTTTCATGTTCCTAATACAGGCTACGTGCTTTCTGGTTCTTTACCTGAAGAGCGGAAACGATAACAAGTATCTTGTTTTTTACGGCATGGAAGCGGCGCTTCTTCTGGGGACGCTGATCCTCAATAACCTTGTTTACAAAAGGTGCTCGAAGCTCCTTCTGAACAATATGTGCTTCCTTCTGATGACGGGGCTCATGTATCTGACAAGGATCGACACGGAGCTGGCGGGAAAACAGCTGGGCATTGCCTTTGTTTCCCTGGCCATCGGCTTCGTTGTGCCCGTCATCATCAAGAACGCGGGCTTCTTCCGCAGGTGGGGCTACGTGTTCGGCATTCTTGGCTTCGGTCTGATCGCTTCGGTATTCGTGCTGGGCAAGACAGAGTACGGCGCCACCAACTGGATCAGTATCGGACCCATAGGACTGCAGCCTTCGGAGCTTGCGAAGATACTGTTCGTCTTCTTCATAGCCGCCATGATCTACAAGCGTCAGGACCTCAAGTACCTTCTCTCGGTGTCGCTGATGGCGGGGCTTTACGTGGTGGTGCTGGTGCTGGAGAAGGATCTGGGCGCGGCGCTTATATTCTACGTAACATATATAGTGATGCTGTATGTTGCCACCAAAAGGGCCAGATGGCTGGCAGCCGGAGGAGTCGTGCTGGCCGGTGCGTCCGTGGCGGCCTACGGGCTTTTTGCCCATGTCAGGACGAGGATCGTTGCATGGCTGGATCCCTGGTCCCACTATGAGAACGAGGGCTATCAGATATGCCAGTCCCTGTTTGCCATATCGACGGGCGGGTGGTTCGGCGTGGGCCTTATGAACGGCATGCCTTACCTTATCCCCGTGGTGGTCAGCGACTTCATACTGTCGGCCATCATCGAGGAGATGGGCCTGTTCTTCGCGATCTGCCTGATACTGGTGTACATCAGCTCCTTCATAATGTTCATAAGCATTTCGCTGAAGCTGAGCGATCCCTTCTATAAGCTGCTTGCCACGGGACTGTCCACGGCCTACGGCTTCCAGACATTCCTGACGGTGGGCGGCGTAACCAAAATGATACCCCACACCGGCGTGACGCTGCCGCTTATAAGCTACGGCGGAAGCTCCATACTGTCGACCATCATCATTTTCTATGTGATCCAGGGCTTATATCTTCTCAATGTAAAGGGGGGATCGGGCAAATGAAAAGAAACGGATTCGACGACAACGAAACAAAAAATTCCATATACGACGGCGACATAGCGGATATCTCAAATGATGCTGCGGAGACCGGAAAGGGCCGCAGGGGCCGAGGCAGGAAGTCCGAGGCAGGTGATGCGGAAAAGGCGGAAAAGGCAGAGAAGGCATTCCTCACGAAAGAAGAGGCCGAAAAGGCAGTTGAGGAAAGGAAAAAAGCCTCAAAGACCGTACTTCACCGGCAGAATAAAAAGCAGAATGAGAAACAGAACAGAGAGATCATGAGGGTCACTTATTTCTTCGTGCTGCTGTTCATATGCGTTATCACTTATCTGGTGGTATTTGAGATAAGGGATGCCAGGGAGCTGGCCTCCAGCGAGAAGAACTCCCGCGTCGAGAAGCTGAACGAGACTGTTGTAAAGGGAAGGATCCTGGCCCAGGGCGGAGAGGTCCTGGCCCAGACCGTTACGGATGCATCGGGAGCGGAGAAGAGGGAATACCCCTACGGCCGTTTGTTTGCCCACGTAGTGGGGACGACGGAGGTCAACAGGTCGGGACTGGAATCTGCCTGGGAGTACGATATGCTCCAGAGCGACGAGGATCCCATTAAGAAAGCCGTAAACGAATACCGGGGCATCAAATCCCAGGGCAACGATATATGCACCACGCTGGACGTGAAGCTGCAGATGGCTGCCTGGGACGCGCTGGGAGATCAGCAGGGCGTCGTTATAGCCATGGACCCGGAGACGGGCAGGATACTGTGCATGGTGTCAAAGCCCGATTACGATCCCAACACGCTGGTAAACGACTATGCGAACATCGTGGCGGATCCGGAGAGCAAGACCCTTCTGAACCAGGCGGTCAGCGGCCTGTTCACCCCGGGTTCCATTTTCAAGATATTTACTACGGTAGCTTATGTGAGACAGTACGGGTACGGTACGGATTATACGTATAACTGCACCGGCACCGTGACCCTGGCCAACTCCGTCCTGGAATGCTACGGAAGGACGGCCCACGGCCGTGAGGACCTGGAGGGGTCCTTTGCAAATTCCTGCAACGCATCATATGCCACCATGGGCAACATGATAAAGCGGTCAGTATTCAGGGAGACCTGCAGCGACATGCTGTTCAACAGAGATCTGCCCACTAAGCTGGTCCATGCGAAGAGCAGCTTCACCCTGGCGGATGATGCCAACGAATGGGTAATCGGCGTAACTGCCATAGGGCAGGGCGAGACCGTTATGACGCCGCTTCATGCGGTGATGATAGCATCAGCCATCGCCAACGACGGAGTGCTTATGGAGCCCTACCTGGTGGAACAGGTAGTAGGTGCCGGAGGGAACGTCGTAAAAACGAATATGCCCGTAAGCGGCGGCCAGATCCTGTCGTCCACAGAAGCTGAATATATGCAGGGGCTTATGGAAGGAGCCGTGAAGCACGGCACCGGCTACGGCCTTTATAACCTGGGCTTCACCGTCTGCGGAAAGACAGGCACCGCAGAGGTGGGCGGCCGCGGAAACAACGACTGGTTCGTGGGATACGCGGAGCTGAACGGGAAGAAGATCGCCATCTGCGTCCTTGTGGAGGATGCCAGCACATCCAGCACCCTGGTGGCGGTACCCGTTGCAAGAAAGGTGCTGCAGGCGTATTATAATTGACATACGGCAATGTATAAATAAGAGTTCAGAACGATATAAAGGAGTATGTTTTAAATGAGTGATTGTGAAAACGCATCGGGCAACTGCGCAGCATGCAGCGTGGAATGCGATTCCAGAAGAGAGGCATTTGCCGATTTCAGCGTGCCTCTGCAGAAAGACAGCAATATAAAGCATGTTATCGGCATCGTCAGCGGTAAGGGCGGCGTAGGAAAATCCCTTGTGGCGGCCCAGACAGCGGTGCTTCTAGCAAGAGAAGGATTCAGGGTGGGCATACTGGATGCGGATATAACAGGCCCCTCGATACCTAAGATGTTCGGACTGGAAGGCCCTCTGGAGGGAGACGAAGGCCATGTTTATCCCAAGGAGTCCAGGGACGGCATAAAGGTCGTTTCGGTCAATTTCCTGCTGGAGACGGAGGATACTCCCGTTATATGGAGAGGCCCCGTTATAGCGGGCTTCGTAAAGCAGTTCTGGTCGGATATCACCTGGGGAGAGCTGGATTACCTGCTTATCGATATGCCTCCCGGAACCGGTGATGTTCCCCTTACCGTTTTCCAGTCCCTTCCCGTTGAGGGCGTCATCATCGTAACGAGCCCTCAGAGCCTGGTGGAGATGATCGTCAGAAAGGCCTACAACATGGCCGAGACCATGGATATCCCCGTTATAGGCCTTGTGCAGAACATGAGCTATGTGGTATGCCCCGACTGCGGCAGGAAGATCTTCATTTACGGTGAGAGCAGTGTAATGGATCTGGCGGAAGCCCTTTTCATTCCTTCGTATTCTGAGATCCCCGTGGATCCCGTTTATTCGGAATTCAGTGATGCAGGCAGGATAGAGGATGTGGAGAATATCTACCTGACGAATATAGTGGAAGCAGTGAAAAATCTGTAAACTAAAGCAAAATATAACGCTCGCACTCTCGGACCTTTCAGGCATGTACATAAACCCGCATATCTGTTTTTCTCCCGGAACCCTTCGGGCATGTTCGGAAAACAGATATGCGGGTTTTATAATTAATTTACTATGCCTTTTTATTATAAATCGACCGTTAAGGATGCGAGTTGCAAGGACAATCGATAAGGGTTATAGGACAAAACGTGTTGGTGGTCAGTCCCACATCACAGGGTATTCAGATGACCTATGAAGCTCACTCCAAAC
>JAFRYJ010000141.1 GCA_017437705.1 Lachnospiraceae bacterium | reverse complement strand
TGGTAGGCATCCTGATGATAATACCCGCATTCTTCCTACTGGCGGCAGTTTTCTGTGTATACGCTATTTACAGGGTGAAGCGCAGATGCTCTCTGGAAGGGGCGACGGAGTGCCTTCTGGAAGAGCGCAGGTACAAGGAAAAGCACACAAAGAGCGCAGACCTGGCCCAGAAGCTGAGGGATAAAAACAAAAAATAAACAGCAAAAACTAAACCTGATTTGGTTAGGCCAAGGGAACGTTATTTTGATCCTGCGGCATGTAAAAGAATAAGATACTGTGGTACTAAGAAAAATAAAGCCTGAGTTTCGGTGCATCTGCGAAGCAGCCAGCACCGAAAGCTCAGGCCTTAATTTTCCTCTTTATAAGCAGCTGCACACACGTACCGGTAAACAGGCCTGTTATAATGCCGCTTATCATCAGGAAGGGGAAGTAGGAGAGTATATAGGGGCTTCCCATTATAAGAACGGCCACCAGTATCTGCCCCAGGTTGTGGAATATTCCTCCCATGGCTCCGGTGAACCACAGAAATCTCTTTCTGTTGATCCTCGTAAACAGCCACATTATCAGGAATGCGGCTGCAGCGCCGGCGACACTGTAGAAGAAATAGGTTATCTGGCCCACGAATATCGAAGAGAGGATGACCCTTACGGTAAGCACCATGGCGGCCTCCCTTGCGCCGTAATAAACCAGCACGAACAGAGTGATCACATTGGCTAGCCCCAGCTTTATTCCCGGCACGGGGACCAGGGGAGGTATCATGGATTCCAATATGTAAATGACAAGGGCAATGGCGGTGAGCAATGAAAGCGCCGCCAGTTTTTTTGTATTCATCTGTATTCTCTGAGTCAGCTTTATCAATGATGGTTTCAGTAGGTTATGGAGTCCGGGCCTTCATCGCCGGCACCGCGGATCTGTATCATAAGCCGGTGGGGAAGGCATACGACGGGAACGGCATCAGAGCTTATAAAACCCGTTTTTACGCATACTTTGTCGGGGCAGTCCGCATAAGTGATGCCGATGGATCCGGGCTTTACGCAGACGGTATTCGACCCGCCATCGGTGCACCCGATGTCGAAGGAGTATTCACTTTCCACATTATAGAGCTCTATGGTCCTTATAAGCTGCCCGTCCTGATAGATATATGCAACAGGCTGGGTGACAGTCCTGTTTTTCTGAATAAATATCCAGATGATGCATATGATCAGTGCGGCAGCGAGACACGCCCCGTATATGATGCCCTTTCGCTTCATTTCCCGTCACCGGATATTTCTTCCCTTAAGCCTTTCGAATATATAAGCTCCCGGTCATCCGTTATCATGATGCATTCAACGTTTTCCAGACTGTCTATCAGCATCATGCCCTTTTCCGGCCCCATCACGAAAACGGCCGTGGAGAGGGCGTCGGCATCTGTGGAGTTATCTGCAAGTATGGTAACCGAAAGCAGTCCGGTCTCTGCGGGATACCCTGTAAAGGGATCCAGAAGGTGATGATATACCTTTCCGCCTTCTTCAAAATATCTTTCATATGTGCCGCTCGTCACCAGCGCCCTGTCGGTGATCTCCAGCGTGACCATGCTCTTCGAGCGGTCCTCGGGATCGGCGACGGCAACGGTCCAGGGCCTTCCTTTCTCCAAGTTCTCTTCAGAGGCTATTACATTGCCGCCCAGGTTCAGAAGCACGCTTTTAAGGCCGTATTTTTCCTTTAAAACGCTGAGCATCCTGTCCCCTATATAGCCCTTTGCAATGGCTCCGAGGTCGAGGCGCGTATCCTTTTCCGTGAAGCGCACCGTCTTTTTTTCGGGATCGAGGATGATGCTCTTATAATTCTCCCTGCCCGCAAGCTCCGATATGATGCCGGCGTCGGGTACGGCGGCATGGTCGGTACCGATGCCCCAGAGAGCGATCAGCCTGCCTATAGACGGATCGAAGCATCCGTCGGACAGCTCCGCATAATAAAGAGCCCTTTCGATCACGGTGTAAAGGTGGTCGGATACGGGGACGTCGTTGCCATAGGCCGTCTCGTTCAGACGGTAAAGTTCGCTGCCCTCGTCAGATGCGGAAAAGATGCCCTCAAGATACCGGCATTCTTCGGTGGCGGCATCAACGGCATCATCCAGATAAGCCTGATCCTCCGTGCCGTAAACGGTAACGGTGATCACCGTGTCCAGCATCATAAAGGTGGAGGTGGATGAATTGACGCCGGAGCCCTTACCGCAGCCCGATATAAGGAAAAGCATCAAAAACCATGCCGCGGACATTATTCGCAGCATGGCTTTCGAAACAGTTCTTTTATTTATGCGGGGCGTTCTGTTAAGCATTATTGCCTGCTCCTGCCTGCATCAGAAGTGCAGGATGATCCTTGCGATGGTGAAGAACATTAAAAGCGACAGCGCGTCGAGGATGGTCGTCAGCAGCGCCGAAGCCATAACGGCCGGGTCCAGACCCACGCGCTTTACGATTATGGGGAGTATACAGCCGAGAAGCTTTGCCAGGCATACGACGAAGCATACCGTCACACATACGGTGATGGCCACCGGAAGGTCCACCTGATCCACCAGCATTATCTTCGCAAAATTGGCCGTTGCCAGGACGACACCTGTCAGGATACCGACACGGGCCTCCTTCCAGAGCACCCTGAAGGCGTCCCTGTATTCGATCTCGCCCAGGGACAGGGCACGGATGACCGTAACGGAAGCCTGGCTGCCGGCGTTACCGCCGGTGTCCATAAGCATGGGTATGAATGACGTAAGTATCACGTGGGCGGCCAGCGCAGTCTCGAAGCTCTGGATGATCTTGCCGGTGAAGGTTGCGGAGATCATGAGGATAAGGAGCCAGGGTATGCGGCCCTTGAATGTGTCGAGAACGCCGGTGTTGAAGTAGGTCTTTTCCGAAGGCAGGATAGCTGCCATCTTCTTGATATCCTCGGTAGCCTCTTCCTGGATGATGTCGACAACGTCATCGATGGTGATGATACCCACCAGACGGTCTTCCATATCGACAACGGGCATGACCGTAAGGTCGTACTTCGTGAATTCCATGGCCACGACCTCCTGGTCCTCCAGGGTATTCACGGAGATCACGTTGTCGTCCATTATCTCCGTGATCGGAGTGTCTTCTTCGTTAAGTATGAGGGAGCGGAGGGTAACGGTGCCTACAAGCTTTCTCTCATTGTCCAGAACGTAGGCCGTATCAACGACCTCGCTGTCCAGACCCTGCCTCTTGATGGTCTTTATGGCGTCGCCTACGGTGTAGTTATCCTTTACGTCTATGAACTCCACCGTCATAACGGAACCGGCGGAATCATCGGGGTATTTCAGGAGGTGGTTGATGTCTCTTCGCGTTTCGGGATCGGTCTGGGCCAGGATCCTCTTTACAACGTTTGCGGGCATCTCCTCAACAAGGTCGGCAGCATCGTCGGCGTAGAGGTTATCGATGATCGTAGCAGCTTCCTTATCGGACAGGAGGTTGATTACCTCCTGCTCGCGCTCGATGGACATGAGGGAGAATATCTCCGCTGCTGCAGCTTTGGGGAGGAGCCTGAAGATGCGCACGGTCTTTTCTACCGGTATATCCTCCAGGATCTCGGCTATATCCGCCTCGTTCATGTCGCTGAGTGTCTCTCTCAGCTTCGCATACTCTTTGTTGTCTATGAGCTCTGTAATGAGCTCGAGCATTTCATCAAAGGACATTTTACTGCCTCCTTTCCGTAATGCTGCGGCATTTTTCCGCGATGCGCCGTGCATCCTTATTATCTATTCTTATATCCCAGAAGTACTCCTCTGCCTTGACGGCCTGGTAGATGAGCATGTCGAGTCCGCCTGCGGTCTTAAGGCCCGCTTTAAAAGCCGTCCGCAGGAGAAGGGTGTCCTTCGGGTTGTAAACTATATCCGCGACGGCATCAAAACGACTTATGATGCCGCTGTCAAAGGGCATGAGCGATATTTTATCCGGATACATTCCCAGGGGCGTGGCGTTAACAAGCAGGCTGTAGCTGCCGCCGTTTATCCGTGACAAAAGCTCCGGGTCTGTGTCTTTAAATGCGGCTATTTCCGGGAAAGACTCTTTAAGTCCCGGGAAGCGGTCTTCGCTTCTGGCGCACACCGTGACGGATGACGCTCCCATATCCGAAAGGGCCGGTATAAGCGCCCTGGAGGCTCCGCCGGAGCCATAGACCAGAACATCCTTACGGCATGGGTCTATGCCTGCTTCCGTAAGCATGTATATAAAACCGTGATAGTCCGTATTGAAGCCCGAGGCGGCCCCGTCCCTTACAGACACCGTATTAACAGCGCCTATCCGTGATGCCTCCGGAGAAACCTGTGCCAGCTGCCCGATGATGTCCGTCTTGTAGGGGATGGTTATGTTGAAGCCCGTGATGCCTTTTTCCGTAAGTATTTCCAGGATACGGCCCCTGTCTTCCTCCGGTATCTCCACAAGCTCGTAGGAGGCGTCGAGACCAAGCTCTTCAAGGATGCATTTATGAATGAAGACCGAATATGAATGTGAAAGATGCTTTCCCGTAAGAGCGAATCTTCTCATCTTATGCCCTCCTTCAGTCACGGCTGAGGTAAAATACCGTACCTTTAAATTTACACCAGAAACAAACGTATTTCAAGAAAAAGGGAAATGACGGCGCGCCGGCATTTCCCTGTATACATCATATATAAGACTCAAGTATTGCGCAAAGCTGATGCAGGCAGCTTTAATCGTTCCTGCCGAATTCGGACAGCTTCAGCCCCGGGTTCTTGTCCAGCACAGACTGCACGGCCCATGAGTGTACAAAAAGCAGGAGAGGCCGTTCCTTAAGATCCACTACGATCTTCATGTCCGACGTTCCCGTTATCTTCTTTACGTCGGCTACGCTGCCTTCCTCTACCCAGCGGATGTATTCGTGGGGCATGTTGTCCATCCGTATCTCGACGCCGTACTCGTTGAGGAGGCGGTATCTGAGGACATCAAACTGGAGAACGCCCACAACGCCTACGATTATCTCCTCCAAGCCTGAATTCATGTCCTTGAAGATCTGGATGGCGCCCTCCTGGGCTATCTGTGTGATGCCCTTTACGAACTGCTTCCTCTTCATGGTATCCAGCTGGATGACCCTGGCAAAATGCTCGGGAGCAAAGGTGGGTATGCCCTCGAACCGGAACTTGCTGCCCGGCTCGCAGAGCGTATCGCCGATGGAGAAGATGCCCGGATCGAAGACGCCGATGATGTCGCCTGCATAAGCCTCGTCGATGACCTTCCTTTCGCTGGCCATCAGCTGCTGGGGCTGCAGAAGCTTCTGCTTCCTGTTGCCCTGCACGTGATAGACCTCCATGCCGCCCTCGAATTTGCCGGAGCAGATCCTCATGAAAGCGATCCTGTCCCGGTGGGCCTTGTTCATGTTCGCCTGGATCTTGAAGACGAAGGCTGAAAAGCCGGGGTCGAAGGAATCCACCATGCCGGAATCCGTCTTCCTGGGAAGGGGCGGGGTGGTCAGCTCCAGGAAATAATTAAGGAAGATCTCGATGCCGAAATTGTTTATGGCAGAGCCGAAAAACACGGGAGTAAGATCTCCGGCTGTAACATCATCGCTGTTGAATTCGTTGCCGGCCGTATCCAGGAGCTCCAGATCGTCCTTAAGGTGATCGTAGAGGTCCTGACCTATAAGGGGCAGTATCTCTTCCGAGTCCAGCGGTACGACCCTGTCTATGGCTTCCTTAGCACCGTTTCCCAGCTCCGTAAAGGCGTGGACGCGGTCGTAGCGCCTGTCGTAAACGCCCTTGAAGGTGAGACCGTTGCCGATGGGCCAGTTCATGGGACAGGTGCGGATGCCGAGGATGCTCTCTATCTCGTCGCACAGGTCGAAGGGATCCCTTGAATCCCTGTCCATCTTATTTATGAATGTAAATATGGGTATATGCCGGAGCACACAGACCTTGAAAAGCTTGATGGTCTGGGGCTCAACGCCCTTCGACGCATCGATGACCATGACAGCCGAATCCGCAGCCATAAGGGTACGGTAGGTATCCTCCGAGAAATCCTGATGGCCGGGAGTGTCCAGTATATTTATGCAGTAGTCCTTAAACTCGAACTGCATTACCGATGATGTGACGGAGATGCCTCTTTCCTTCTCGATCTCCATCCAGTCCGACAGGGCGTGCCTGGCGGTACGCTTTCCCTTGACGGAGCCGGCAAGATTGATGGCGCCGCCGTAGAGAAGGAATTTCTCCGTGAGCGTCGTCTTGCCTGCATCGGGATGCGAGATGATGGCAAATGTCCGCCTTCTGTTTATTTCTTTTCTCAGATCCATATAAAACCTCCGCAACAACTGCTTCATTTTATAGGAAGGCCGAGGTATTGTCAATGCGCTTGATTTAACAGGCCCCGTGAAGTAAAATCTTAAGTGAGGAACAGCCTGATTTAACAGCATTTTAGAGACCGGAACAGGTCAGGGAGTTCATATGTCTGGAGTTGCAGTCATCACGGATACCAACAGCGGCATAACCTCAAACGAGGCCGACAAGCTGGGCATTCACATCGTGCCCATGCCTTTCATCATAAACGGGGAAACATATTACGAAGGCATCAACATGTCCCAGGAGCATTTTTATAAAATGCTTAAGAAGGGGGCGGAGATATTCACATCACAGCCTTCTCCGGAGTCGGTGACCGATATATGGGACAAAGCCCTGCTCATGTATGACCAGGTGGTATATATACCCATGTCGTCGGGGCTTTCGGGGAGCATGCTCACCGCCAGGATGCTCGCCCAGGATTACAGAGGCAGAGTGTTTGTGGTAAACAACCGAAGGATCTCGGTGACCCAGGCACAGTCCGTATTCGATGCCCTTAATCTTGCCGGCAGAGGATACGACGGCAAGAGCATTCAGGAGATACTGGAGAGGGAGAGCCCGGAGTCGAGCATTTATATCACCATAGATTCTCTTAAGTACCTGGCAAAGGGCGGAAGGCTCACTCCCGCGGCGGCGGCTTTGGGGCGTATACTCCGCATAAAGCCCGTGCTGCAGATCCAGGGAGACAAGCTGGATAAGTTTTCAAAGGCAAGGACCATGAAACAGGCAAAACAGATCATGATCGACGCCATAAGAAACGATATGGAGAAGCGGTTCAAACTCAGTTTTTCCGGCCACGACGCCTTTATAGGAATGGCCCATACGGACGCGCCGGAGGCCTGTGAGGAGTTCAGGAAAGAAGTGGAGGAGGCCTTCCCCGGATATCCCATCTACACTGCGCCGCTGTCACTCAGCGTATCATGCCACATCGGTCCCGGCAGCCTTGCAGTCACCTGTACGAAACGTATTCCCGAGCTTTGTGATTGATGCAGCATAAAAATGCATCAAAAAACGGCTGAAAGTGGCGGAAATACGCATAAAATCAGTATTTTTGCTTGACAAATGTTACTTTACATTATATAAATAATTGAGCTCAACCAAGCAGAGCGTGCAATATTCTAGGGAGGAAAGAGACGATATGAACAAAGCGGATTTAGTAGCTGCTATCGCTACAAAGGCAGAATTAACAAAGAAGGATTCAGAGAAGGCTTTAAAGGCTGTTATCGATGTCATCACAGAAGAACTCATCAAAGGTGAGAAGGTACAGCTCGTTGGATTCGGTACTTTCGAAGTAACCGAGAGGCCTGCAAGACAGGGTAGAAATCCTCAGACAAAAGAGACCATCAAGATAGCTGCTTCAAAGGCTCCTAAATTCAGAGCAGGTAAAGCTTTAAAGGAAGCTGTCAATGTAAAGCCCAAAAAGTCTGCTAAGAAGTCAACAAAGAAGACCAAAAAATAATAGTCTTTAATAAAGCGGGGACGGACATTTTTCCGCCCCCGTATTTTTATAACAGCGGAGAACACTGTTTTTCGCTGTTGTAAGAAAACCATATGCATTAAACGGAGCGGCACCCGGTGCCGGCGTTTGGTGTGTAAAGAGATGCGCACTTCGCGGAATTGAAGGGCACTGCGTGCCCCCGCTCAGGCGCAGCGAATGCGCGTAAGCGCATTCGATATTAAAAGGATAGTCTATAGGGATCATCGGATGAGACTGGATAAATACCTGAAGGTATCAAGGATCATAAAGAGAAGGACAGTGGCCAATGAGGCCTGCGACACCGGAAGGGTGTTTGTAAACGGAAAGCAGGCCAGGGCATCATACGAGGTAAAGACCGGCGACATCATAGAGATCGCGCTGGGTGCCAGAGAGATAAAGGTAAGGGTGCTGGACATCATTGATTCCGCTAAAAAGGAAGACGCGGCGTCAATGTTTGAATATACGGAATGATCGGAAGGTGTTCGGATGGCAAATAAAAAGACCGTGAAAACGGGTAATAAAAGAAAAGAAAAAAGGCTGATAGCGATCCTTGCGCTGGTGCTCTGCGCCGTTATGTTTGTGGGCTCACTGCGCCTCGGAAACAGGGTCGCCGAATACGAGGAGCGCGAAAACGAGCTTCAGGAGCAGATAGCCGAGCAGCAGAAGGAGTCGGAGAGGCTTCAGTCTGAGAGCGAGTATGTTAAGACCATCGAATACATAGAGCAGATAGCAAGACAGAAACTCGGCATGGTAAAGAAGGACGAGATCATACTCAAGAAGGATGAGTAGTGAGTAAAGACGGATTTGTCAGGAAGATCGCCAATTACATAAAGGAGCACGGGATGCTCGCAGGCGGCGAACACGTAGTGGCAGGTATATCAGGAGGTGCAGATTCCATGTGCCTTCTGTTTGTGCTTTTAGAACTCCGGAAGGAGCTGGACCTTACCCTTACGGCGGTCCATGTAAACCACTGCCTCCGGGGGGAAGACGCCGACCGGGACATGGAATTCGTGGAAGACTTCTGCCGGGAACATGATGTTGCCGTCATCTCCTACATCGTCGATGTAAGGGCTCTCTGCGAAGAGAGCGGACTGGGCGAAGAGGAGACGGGCCGCATAGCAAGATACAATATCTTTGAGCAGGTATTCAACGATGTTGATGCCGACATAGTGGCAACGGCCCATCATAAGGACGACAATGCAGAGACTGTTATAATGAACGCGGTAAGGGGCTGCGGGCTGGCGGGCCTCAGGGGCATCGAGCCGAAGTCCGGAGTCATCATAAGGCCGCTCCTTTGCGTCACGAAAAAAGAGATCCTGGAGTTTATGGATGAAAGCGGCTTAAGCTTCTGCACGGACGAAACAAATGCCGACACCGCATATTTCAGGAACAGGATCAGGCTCGAGGCCATTCCCTATATGGAAGAGCATCTGAATCCCAGGTCGGTGGAGCATCTGGCATCACTGGCGGAATATGCGGGAGAGGCTTACGGATTCATAAGGGAAACGGCACGGAAGAAACTGAAAAAGGCCGCAGATGGCACAAGGCTGAACGCGGCGCAGCTGAAGAAGCAGCATCCGGTCGTTGCGGATGAGATGATAAGGCTTATGATAGCGGGAAGCTGCCGCAGCCTTAAGGACATTGGCGCACGCCATATAGAAGCGGTCAGAGGGCTGCTTTCAAAGCAAACGGGCAGCAGGGTCGATCTTCCCTGCGGCGTAAGGGTCTTCCGCGATGCGGATGCGCTTAATTTCCTGAGCACGGAAGCGGAAAGGGATGATGTATTCATCACTCTGGAAACGAAGCCGTATTCGGGAGAGATCGTACCCGAAGGCCATGATGAGAAATGGTTCGACGCCGGGAAGCTGTCGGGAGAGCCGGCCGTCAGGAGGCCGGAGCCCGGAGACTACATGGTCATAAAAGGCGGGCATAAAAAGAAATTGAACCGCATCATGATAGACGATAAGATCCCGGCGGAATACAGGGACAGCATCAGGGTGCTGGCCGACGGGGATCACGTCATCTGGATGGAAGGCGGAAGGATAAGCGAGTATTATAAGGTGTCGGAGGACACTGATAATATAATGATACTAAAGATCGAGGAGGAAGGAAAATGAATTATCATGTTGAAACACTGATCGGGGCACCGGAGATCGAAAAAAGAGTCAGCGAGCTGGCGGATCAGCTGGTAGAGGAGTATAAGGGAGAGATGGTCAAGCTTATATGCGTTCTGAAGGGCGGAGTCTTCTTCCTCGTAGAGCTGGCAAAGCATCTCGGCGACAGGCTTCCGGTCGAAATGGACTTCATGGATGTTTCAAGCTACGGCAACGGCACGGAGACCACCGGCGCCATCAAGATCCTGAAGGACCTGGATGATTCCATCAGCGGTCAGCACGTCATCATTATAGAGGACATCATCGATACGGGCGTTACGCTTTCACAGCTGAGGGAGCTCCTTTTAAAGAGGGATCCCAAGAGCGTCAGGATCTGTACGCTCTTAAGCAAGCCCGCAAGGCGCAGGATGCGTATCGAGGCGGATTATACGGGCTTCGAGATCCCCGACAAATTTGTTGTGGGCTACGGTCTCGACTACGCCCAGAGACACAGGACACTGCCCTATATAGGTGTAGTGGTATTTGACGAAGAATAATTACGGGAGAACTTTATGAATACAGGCAGAAGGGGCTTCAGACTGTGGCCCGTTATTATGATACTCGTAATTTTCGGCCTTATGTTTTTCCAGAGTTATATGAAGAGGCCCCAGTCGGATTTTTCCTTCCAGAACCTCAAGTATATGGTGGAAATGGAGACCGCGGAAATAAGCTCTGTGGAGATAACGCAGAACGAGGATATCCCTACGGGAAGCGTTTACATCACTACAAGCGACAAGAGGGAATACTCCTTCTACACGGAGAACGTGGAGAAGGTCATCGATTACCTGTCGGAGCATAAGATAGCCTATACACTTTATGATGTAGACAAGCCCTCGTGGCTGGAAAACAACATCATGCTGATACTGCTGTGCGTCATCGGCGTTTCCATGATATTCATTCTGCTGTCCGGCAATCTGGCGGGAATGGGAGGTGCGAACCAGAATCCCATGGCCGATTTCGGAAAGAGCCGGGCGAAGCTGGCGGGGAACGGAGCGGATAAGATCACCTTCCGTGATGTCGCCGGACTGAAAGAGGAAAAAGAGGACCTGGCTGAGCTGGTGGATTTCCTTAAGGATCCCGGCAGTTATACAAGAATGGGCGCCAGAGTGCCCAAGGGAGTTATCCTTGTGGGACCTCCCGGCACCGGCAAGACGCTCCTCGCCAAGGCTGTAGCCGGCGAGGCGGACGTTCCCTTCTTCTCGATCTCCGGTTCGGATTTCGTGGAGATGTTCGTCGGCGTCGGAGCATCAAGGGTGAGAGACCTGTTTGACAAAGCGAAGAAGCAGGCGCCCTGCATCGTCTTCATAGACGAGATCGATGCGGTGGCCAGACGAAGGGGCACGGGCCTGGGCGGAAGCCACGATGAAAGAGAGCAGACGCTGAACCAGCTCCTGGTGGAGATGGACGGATTCGGCACGAACTCGGGCATCATCGTAATGGCTGCGACCAACAGGGTCGATATCCTCGATCCCGCTATAATGAGGCCGGGCCGTTTCGACAGAAAGGTGGCTGTAGGCATTCCCGACATCCAGGAGAGGGAAGAGATCTTAAAGGTGCATTCCCGCGACAAGAAGCTGGGTGATGATGTGGACCTGGGCCGCCTTGCGAGAACGACGGCGGGCTTCACGGGCGCCGATCTGGAGAACGTCATGAATGAGGCGGCCATTGAGGCCGTTAAGCAGAAAAGGGAGTATATCGTACAGGCCGATGTGGACAAGGCGTTCATAAAGGTCGGCATAGGCGACGAGAAGAAGAGCCGTGTTATCTCCGACAAGGAGAAGAGGATAACGGCCTATCACGAGGCGGGGCACGCAATACTGTTCCATGTGCTGCCCGACGAGGGCCCCGTGTACACCGTTTCGATAATCCCCACGGGAGTCGGAGCCGCCGGATATACGATGCCTCTTTCGGAGAATGACGATCTGTTCAGCACCAGAGGCCGTATGCTTCAGGACATTACGGTAGCCCTGGGCGGAAGGGCAGCAGAAGAGCTGGTTTTTGACGATATAACTACCGGCGCGTCTGAAGACATCAGGCACGCCACGAAGATCGCCAGAGCCATGGTCACCAAGTTCGGTATGTCCGACAGGGTGGGCCTTATAAACTACGGTACTGATGAAGATGAAGTATTCATCGGCCGTGATCTTGCCCACGCCCGCACCTACAGCGATAATGTGGCCGGCACCATCGACGCCGAGATCGGACGTATCATTGATGAATGTCATAAGAGAGCGACCGCTCTGCTTCAGGAAAACATTGATGTGCTGAACCGATGTGCCGATCTGCTTCTTGAGAAGGAAAGGATCGACAGGGAGGAATTTGAGGCACTCTTTTGAAAATAAAAATAAAAATGAAAGCCTGCCGTTTCGTGCTGGTCCTCGCTTTGCTGCGGATGCACTTACGGCAGGCTTCATTTTTATTGTGGGACTAGCTGAGAGTTATTGCTGCGGATGCACAGTAAAGCAGGTTTTATTTTCATTATACGGACCGGTATCAAAGCCGCAGGTTAAAACGAATCTGTGCCTGAAAGCGACGATTGAGGCGTGGAAAATGGACTTAGTGAAATTTTAGTCAAAGTTTTTAGTGAATATTACACAAATAATGCTCGTAATTTTGTTATTTTTGTT
>JAFRYJ010000140.1 GCA_017437705.1 Lachnospiraceae bacterium | reverse complement strand
CGGACAGGGGGTTTACAATAGCTGCCGTAAGCCCGGCCTTAAGAGCCATGGAGAAGAAGGCTGCATTGATGTTCTCCCTTTCGGGCAGGCCGAAGGATATATTGGATACGCCGAGTATCGTATTAACGCCGAGGCGTTCTTTTATGAGGGTTATCGCATCGAGAGTTACGTCGGCGGGAACGCCTGCGCTTACGGCCATGCAGAGCGGATCAATAATGATATCGTTCTTTTTGATGCCGTATTCACCTGCGGTGCGGACTATCTTTTCCGCAATGGCATAACGGCCTTCGGCTGTTTCGGGTATGCCGTCCTCATCCAGGGTGAGGCCCACCACAACGCCGCCGTATTTTGCCGCAAGAGGGAAGACGGTGCTCATGCTTTCCGCCTTGCCGTTCACGGAATTGATAAGGGGCTTGCCGTTCACCATTCGGAGGGCCCTTTCCATGGCAGTGGGATCCATTGTGTCGATCTGAACGGGGCAGGAGATCACACCCTGCAGCTGGTGCAGCACGTTTACCATGGCATCAGCCTCGCTGATGCCGGGCATGCCGGTGTTTACATCAAGTATATGGGCTCCGTTTTCCTGCTGGCGGATGCCTTCGTTCAATATGTAGCCTATGTCACCCGAGCGGAGGGCTTCCTTAAGCAGCTTCTTGCCGGTGGGATTTATCCTTTCACCTATGATAACCGGATGATCCGGCCCTATCTCCACAGCCTCCATGCCGGAAGTGACAACGGTCTTTGTGAACTCTCTTTCGGCAGGAACCGGTATGCTGCCGCATCTTTCCCTGAGGATCCTTATATAGTCGGGAGTTGTGCCGCAGCAGCCGCCCTGGGCATGGGTGTAAGGTGCGATCTTTACCTGCCAGTCGGCATAAGTCTCCGCATCCATGTCGTAAACGGCACCGCCGGAGGCCGTCGCTCTGGGCAGACCTGCATTGGGCTCTGATACTATGGGCAGAGAGCATGAATAATACAGTCTTTTTACGGCTTCAACAGCCTTGTCGGGACCGAATCCGCAGTTGATGCCGCAGACGTCGGCGCCCAGGCCCTCGAGAAGCGCTCCTACGGCTTCTATGGGGGCTCCCGTAAGGAGCTTGCCGTTTTCATCCACAACGACCGTTGCTGCGATGGGAAGTGATGATGCTTCCTTTGCCGCCAGTACGGCTGCCCTGAGCTCGTAAGCATCATTCATGGTCTCTATAAGGAGAAAGTCTGCGCCTGCCTCCTCAGCGCATTTTGCCATCTCATAGAACATATCGTAGGCGTCTTCGAAGGGGAGATCGCCGATGGGAGAGAGAAGCCTTCCGAGAGGGCCGATATCTCCGGCGATCCAGATCTCCCTGCCAGCGCCTTCGCAGGCTTTGCGGGCGCACTTTACGCCGGCATCATATATCTCCTTAACGGTCATGCCGTATTTGGAGAGTTTTGCACGGTTAGCACCGAAGGTGGCAGTGATGATGACGTCGGCTCCTGCATCGATATATGCGCGGTGTATCTTTTCTATTTTTCCGGGACAGACGAGGAGCATGCTCTCCGGGATGTTTCCCTCGGGGATATCCGCCGGATCTATCATGCTGCCCATGGCTCCGTCAAAGAATATGCGTCTTGTTTTCAATGCCTCAGTAATGTTCATAGCTCTTCCTCTTTGAAAATTCCCGCAAAGGCCGTTACAGATATGGACGGCGACAGAAGATGTGTATCGGTGGCGAAAATGCCGGCATGCTTTGATGCATCGAGATCCTTTATTATATCGTCGTTAACGCTTATATCCAGGTCACCGTAACCGGGGCTGAACCGTGGCCTGAGCCGGATCTCCTGTTCATCAAGTCCGCTTATGATGCCGGCGCTTACATCGTCAAGATATGTTTCTATGGCGGCGGCACCGGCGGCATGCAGTATGACCGCGTAAGCCGTATCGGAATACTGGTATCTCTGAATGGCCCGGTCAAGGGAGGGACCCAGCGTGGCCGCCATGACTATCACCCGTCCGCACCCGCTCAGATTCTGTGAGAGAGCACGTGAGCATAT
>JAFRYJ010000139.1 GCA_017437705.1 Lachnospiraceae bacterium | reverse complement strand
TGCTCGTCGTCCAGCTTTGCTATCTCATCCAGGATCCTTATGGCTTCCGGCTTGTTGTCCTCAATGGCGATGATGCATTCCTTTACTTCCATGAGGGCTGACACCTCGTAAACGCCCCTCATTATCATTACGGGGTCTTCCAGTATCTGGCGGTAGTCAGATGTAAGATAGGGCTCGCATTCGGCTCCGTTTATTATGAGCGTGTCGATCCCGTCCCTTACCTCGGGAGAAGGATTGAGCTTTACGTATGTGGGGAAGCCTGCGCCGCCCAGTCCGACAAGGCCGGATTCCCTTATAGCTTTAATAAGATCTTCCCTGGAGTGCACCTCCGGGGCCTTCAGATCCTTGTCCATGGTAGCCTGTCCGTCGGACTTTATTACCACCGCCTGGCAGGCCTGACCTCCGGGAAGCCTGATCGTATCGATTCGGTCCACGGTGCCCGATATACTGGCATGGATAGGCGCGCACATGCCCTTCTCGTTTTCACCGATCTTGGTGCCGATATCCACATGGTCGCCTTTCTTGACCAGCGGTATGCAGGGCGCACCGATGTGCATCTGCATGGGTATCATTACCTCATCGGGATAGGGCATCTTCACCGTTTCCATATCCTCTGTGTTTTTCCTGTGAGGGACATGCGCTCCCGAGGTCCTCAGAAGCCCTGTCCTTTTCAGTAATCCTGTTAATCCGCTCATTAAGCATCTCCTCCCTGCCGTGAAGAAACCCGGCTTTCCGGGTAAATAAAATGAAAGCCTTTTTAGCTGCTTCCAACATTTGATTATACATCAAAGCCCTATGCAGGTAAACCGATCCCGCACATACTTTCGCTAAATAATAAACGAATTTCCCGGCGCGTGATGCCTGTTTTCAGGCATTCTGCATATCCCGCCGCAAAAGCGCCGAAAACTGCCGCCGTCACCAGCTCACCGTCTCCGGAAAATGTTCCTTAAGCAGGCTGTACAGCCTCTGCACAGGCAGTCCCACGACGGTGAAATAATCGCCGCAGACCGCTTCCACGAACCTGGCTCCGTAATGCTGTATCCCGTAGGCGCCGGCCTTGTCCATGGGCTCTCCCGTACCGATGTAAGCCCTGATCTCATCATCCGTAAGATGTGAGAATCTCACGTCCGTCCGTTCCGTAAAGGTGTATGACTCATCGTTGCAGACGACTGTCACGCCGGTGAAGACCTGGTGTGTATTTCCGGAAAGCGTCCTCAGCATGCTGAAGGCGTCTTCCTCATTCTCCGGTTTCCCAAGAACTCTGCCGTCTATGGACACTACCGTGTCTGCACCGATGACGATACAGTCCTTTCTGTCCTTTGCCACCGCTGCCGCCTTCCTTTTGGAAAGCTCCGCCACCATTGCACCGGGGTCCTTTATTTCAGTCTCCTCGTCGGCGTCTGCCGGCATCACGATGAATCTGTCTGTTATAACTCCAAGCAGCTCCCTGCGTCTGGGCGAGCCCGAAGCAAGAATTATCTCCGCCATTTCAGTTCCTCTTTTTCATATAGCTGAGCGCGTCGTTGAGGTCCCTGCGCATCTGCGCCTGGAGCTCGTCTGCCGATGAAAACTTCTTTTCGCCCCTCAGATACCTGTAAAGCTTTACCGTTATATCGGCATCGTATACTTCTCTGTCGAAATCCGTAAGGAATGTCTCCACTGTGATCTCTCCGTTTTCCTTTACGGTGGGATTGCGTCCTATGTTCGTTACGGAATAATACTCGTCATTACCGATGGCAGTCTTTGATGCGTAAACACCTTCCCTTGGGGTCATCTTATCCTCGGGGAGCACCAGGTTCATGGTGGGCATCCCCATGGTCCTTCCCAGCCGTTTGCCCTTTACCACCCTGCCTGATACTGCATAGGTGCGGCCCAGCATATGGTTGACCTGATCCATCTTGCCCAGCATCAGCGCGGTCCGTATCAGCGTGCTGCTGATCTTCCTTACGGATGCCTTTTCCTCTCCGCCCAGGTATTCGGGAACATCGATGCAGACGTCGGGCACCTCTTCAACTGTGAATCCCATCCTGTCTCCCAGTTCCTTAAGCACCGCGGGATCCCCGGCCCTGTTGTGGCCGAATCTGAAATCCTCGCCCACGGCGGCAAAACGCGTGTCCAGGCTGTTCACCAGGATCTTCCCGGCAAACTCCTCCGGGCTCATCATCGCCAGTTCCCTGGTGAAGGGGTATTCGATGTAAACGTCTATCCCCAGGTCCTCCGCGATCCTCCGCTTTTCCTCCCGGGAGTAGATGTTCTTTCCCACGGGCTGATCGGCTTCTTTTCTGGGCACCTGGATAAACGTCAGGAGCACCGCCCTCAGTCCTTCGCTTTTCATCTCCATGAGCCGGTCCGTTAAAAGCCTGTGCCCCAGGTGAAATCCGTCGAACTTGCCGATGGCAACGGCACTTTTATCAAGTTTTATATCGTCAGTATCGGAAATGATCTGCATATCGTCTCCTATAAAAGCATTTTTGCCGGTTTCATACGGCCACCCTTTTTTTCATATAAGGCTTTTAATCTGCCTTCCGTATCGTGGATCCTGTAGATCCCGTCCTCTGACGGGAATCCCTCCGTTTCTCCGGCCGTCAGGATGTTTCCGTTATTAAGGAGCGGCTCTCCTCTTTTATTGACCCTTATCATCGGATACTCCGAGAGCACGGTGTCCGTATCCGTAACGAATTCATACGGATCCTCAGCTGTCTCCAGCTTTCCGAGTCTTACGGAATCTTCGATCCTGAAGCTTCCCACCCCGGTACGGAGCAGGCTTCCCATGCATGCTCCGGAGCCTTCCAGATTTCCGATATCGGAGCACAGCACCCTTATATAGGTGCCCTTCGAGCATGACACCCTTATCCGCAGGACAGGCCTGCCGTCCTTTACATATGCATCAAGGATCTCCGCCGAATAAATGAAGACCTTTGCAGGCTCTCTTTCTATCTCCACGCCGGCCCGGGCGTATTCGTAAAGCTTTTTTCCGTTTATTTTTTTGGCCGAATACATGGGAGGTACCTGCATGTATTCTCCCCTGAAACCGCTTAAGATGCCGTCGATCCGCTCCCTGTTTTCTGCGATCCATCTTTCGGGATCGTCGAATTTTGTCTCCGAGATCACCTTTCCGGTCTCATCATCCGTATCGGTAACAAGTCCGAAAATCAGCTCGGCTTCGTATTCCTTATCGTGATCGGCCAGCATTTCTGCAAGTTTTGTGGCATTTCCTACACAAACAGGCAGCACTCCTTCCGCTGCCGGATCGAGAGTGCCGATATGTCCCGTCTTTTTCTGTTTGAGTATGCCGCGGAGCCTGGCTACCACATCATGGGATGTCCAGCCTTTCTCCTTGTATATATTTATAACGCCGTTTTTCATTACCGGTCTCCGGTCATCTGCTCCTCGAAAAGCCTTGCCAGCTTCTCCATGATGGAATCGGGGTCACCCTTTGCCTCGCAGCCCGCAGCCATTTTGTGGCCGCCGCCTCCGAAAGCGTTCGCCGCCGCATTAACGTCTATCTTTCCGTTGGATCTGAGGCTCACCTTCCAGGTGCTGTGGCCGATCTCCGTCATCATGACGGCGGCTTCCACTCCCTTTGTTACACGGAGCTGGTTTACAACTCCCTCCAGGTCCGATGCGGCAGCTCCTTTTTCACGGAGCAGCTTCAGATCCGCATAGCTGTAAATATACCTTCCGCCGCATACGAGCCTGCTGCGCACAAGGCATTCGCCCATGAGCTGATTCTGTACATAGGTCTTCTCGTAAAACACCTCGTCAATAAGCCTGGGGCTGTCGATGTCGTGCTCCAGAAGCTTTCCCGCGATCTCCATGGTGCGCCTGCCGGTGTTGGGATGCCTGAAGCATCCGGTGTCCGTAACGATGCCGGTGAAAAGGCATTTTGCGCATTCGTCCGAGATCCTGTCTTCATCAAAAAGCGTAAACAGCACCTCGCAGGCGGAGCTGGCGTAAGGCTCGGTAACATTCACCCTGCCCTCGCCGGAATTGCTTATATGATGGTCTATCACAAAAGTGTTCTCCGTCCTTCTGAACAGGTCTGATACGCAGGTCGCGCCGATCCTTTCGGCATCACTGGTATCCAATACCACCAGAAGATCAAAAGCTTCATCTTCTTCGGCGGACGAACGTATGAGGTCCGAATACCTCAGATAGCCGAAACAGTCCGGTATGGGCTCCAGAAAGGCCGTTACCCTCTTCCCCGGGTAATTGTCCTCTATGTAATTGTACAGGCCCAACACGGCACCGATGCAGTCTCCGTCAGGCCTTGTGTGGCCCGCTACGGCTATGCTCTGCGCCGCATCAACGGCTGAGAGAAGATCAGTCTTCATTTTCTTCCTCTGGAGCTTCGTCTGTCCCGTCCTCCGGAGAGCTGTCCTCCGAAGTACCGGGTGTTTTGTTTATCTCGTCTATGTAATGGGACATGTTCACGCCGTATTCGATGGAATTGTCCATGATGAACTTAAGCTCCGGCGTATTCCGGAGGTTCAGCTCCTTTGCCAGTGTGCGCCTGATGAATCCCGAAGCGCTCTTAAGCCCTTCCCGGGTGCTCTCCCGCTTCTCCTCATCGCCCATTACGCTTATATATACCTTGCATTCCTTGAGGTCGGGCGTTACGTCCACCGCCGTTACCGACGTGACCTCGCCGATCCTGGGGTCCTTGAGCTCCCTGTTGATTATATGGCTCAGTGTCCTCAGGACCTCTT
>JAFRYJ010000138.1 GCA_017437705.1 Lachnospiraceae bacterium | reverse complement strand
TCAGATGGTCGGCCTGGCCGCCCAGATCGTTGCTGGTGGTGCCCTCAAGCGCCACGGCGACGTCGCTCCTGACGGCGTATGCCGCGCACGTTGCGCCCCTGGAGCCGATCTCCTCCTGCACGGCGAACACGCCGGTCACATCGCAGGGATAGTCGTTTTCAAGCAGGCCCAGCAGACCGCTCCCTGCATCATCTTCATAGATGAGCTTGATGCCATAGGCAAGAGCCGTGACAACCGCTTCGGCAGCAATGATGAAAGGGAGCAGACCCTGAACCAGCTGCTTTCGGAGATGGACGGCTTCGATTCTTCAAAGGGTATCATCATCCTCGGCGCCACCAACAGGCCCGAGATACTCGACAAGGCCCTGCTCCGTCCCGGACGTTTCGACAGAAGGATCATCGTTGAGAGGCCCGATTTAAAAGGCCGTATCGATACGCTCAAGGTCCATGCCCGCGACGTAAACATGGACGACACCGTGGATTTCAGGGAGATCGCCCTGGCCACATCCGGCGCCGTCGGATCGGATCTTGCGAACATAGTGAACGAGGCGGCACTCCTTGCAGTAAAGAACGGCAGGAATTCCGTTTCCCAGAAGGATCTGTTTGAATCCGTGGAAGTGGTCATCGCCGGCAAGGAAAAGAAGGACAGGGTATTAAGCGAGAAGGAAAAGAGGATAGTGGCCTATCACGAAGTCGGCCACGCCCTTACCAGCGCGCTTCAGAAGAATACCGAGCCCGTTCAGAAGATAACCATCGTGCCCAGGACCATGGGCGCCCTCGGCTACACCCTGGCGGTGCCCGAAGAGGAGAAGTATCTCATGTCAAAGGAAGAGATGCTTCAGGAGCTTGTGGTGCTCTACGGCGGCCGTGCCGCTGAGGAGGTAAGGTTCGATTCCATCACCACGGGCGCATCAAACGATATTGAAAAGGCCACCAATATGGCCAGGAACATGGTAATGCTCTACGGCATGTCCGACAAGTTCGGCCCCATGGGCATGGAGACCATAGAGAACCAGTACCTCGATGCAAGAGCCAACAGGACCGTTTCGGAAGCCACTGCATCAGAGGTGGATCACGAGGTGATGCAGATCCTCGAAAATGCCTACGAGACGGCCAAGAAGCTGCTGTCAGAGAACATGGACGCTCTGGACAGGATCGCTGCGTATCTGGTAGAGCGCGAGACCATCACCGGCAAGGAGTTTATGGATCTTCTTGAAAAGGTCAGGGCCGACAGGCTGAAGGCGCCGGAAGTAATAATACTTCCCGACAAACAGGCTGAAGCTGCGGCTGCTGCCGAGGCAGAACTCGGAGCTGCGCTTGCGGATGCGATACATGAAGCTGTGCCCGATGCTCCCGAAGACAGGGACGCAAACGACCCGGGTACGGACGAAGGACCAAATGGATAAAGCCGTTTTCAATATAGAGGACGAACTTAAGAAACTGCCGGGAAGCCCCGGAGTCTATCTTATGCATGATGCGGGCGACAACATCATTTATGTGGGGAAGGCCGTAAATTTGCGGAACAGGGTCAGATCCTACTTCCGTAAGAGCACTCCCCACACGCCCAAGATAGAGAAAATGATATCCCTTATAGCCCGGTTCGAGTACATCGTTACGGATTCGGAGCTGGAGGCACTGGTGCTGGAGTGCAACCTTATTAAGGAATATGCGCCCCGGTACAACACGATGCTGAAGGACGACAAGACCTATCCCTACATACGGGTAAGCGAGTCGGAGGCCTTCCCGCGGGTGCTTTTTTCCAGGCAGATGAAGAGGGACAGCGCCAGATACTTCGGCCCCTACTCCAGCGCCGCGGCGGTAAAGGATACCATTAAGCTGCTCCGCAGGATGTACAGGATAAGGAGCTGCAACAGGGTGCTGCCCAGAGATATCGGAAAAGAGAGGCCGTGCATATACCATTACATCAATCAGTGTGATGCGCCGTGTGCCGGCCTTATCAGTTCGGACGAGTACCGGGTGAACGTGGAAAAGGCGGTAAAATTCCTGAACGGCGATTATGATACGGTGCTGGAGGACCTCAAAAAGAGGATGAAGAACTGCGCCGCCCGCCTGGAATTCGAGGAAGCCGCGGCATACCGCGATCTTTACACCAGCGTGGAGCACATCGCCCAGAGCCAGAGGATAACCGACAGCTCCATGGAGAACAGGGACATAGCCGCCCTCCGTACAAAGGACGATGACGGCGTGGTGGCCGTGCTCTTCGTAAGGGACGGGAAGATGATCGGCAGGGACAGCTTCCACATGACCGGCGTCAGCAGCGAGAAGGAAGAGGACATCCTGTCGGATTTCGTAAAGCAGTACTACGCGTCGTCGCCCTACCTGCCGGGAGAGCTGGTGCTTTCCTGCGACATCACGGACCGGGAGATAATAGAAAAATGGCTCTCGGAGAAACGGGGCAGGAAGGTGCGCATAACCGTGCCCAAAAAGGGCAAAAAGGAAAAGCTTCTGGAGCTGGCCCTGGAGAACGCCGGGGTCATCCTGTCAAAGGACAGCGAAAGGCTGAAGCTGGAGGAGGCCAAGACCACCGGCGCCGTAAGGACGCTTTCCGGTATGCTGGACATCCCCTTCGCAAAGCGCATAGAGGCCTACGATATCTCGAACATCAGCGGTTACGAAAACGTGGGTTCCATGGTGGTTTACAGGGACGGCAAGCCCTTCAGGAACGGCTACAGGAAGTTTAAGATAAAGTCCTTTGCCGGAGCGGACGATTACCGTTCCCTGCGGGAGGTGCTCGTAAGAAGGCTGGAGCACGGCATCAGGGAGCAGGATGATGCGGAAAGAGGAGCATCACCGGCGGCGGAAGGAGGCTTCGCCGACCTTCCGGATCTTATACTGATGGACGGCGGCAGGGGCCAGGTGAACGAAGCCCTTTCGGTGCTGGACGGGCTGGGCCTAAGCATACCGGTCTGCGGCATGGTGAAGGATGATCACCACAATACCAGGGGCCTTTATTTCAACAACGAGCTTCTGCCCATAGACGTGCACAGCGAGGTCTTCAGGCTGATCACGAGGATCCAGGACGAGGCTCACAGGTTCGCCATAGAGTATCACAGGAGCCTGAGGTCCAAGGGCCAGGTAAAAAGCGTGCTGGACGATATAGAAGGCATCGGTCCCGCCAGGAGGAAAGCGCTCCTTCGGGCCTTCGGTTCCGTAGAGAACATTGCAAAGGCCGGGATAGAGGAGCTTCAGGCGGCGGACACCATGAATGCAAGAGCGGCGGAAGCCGTATACAGATTTTTCAGGGAGAACAGGGGAGAGCAGGATGGAACAGAATGATATCTATAATCCGGATCAGGGCGAGAATTATAAGGTAAGTCTTGACAATATATTCGAGCAGGACTCATTCCAGCTCGAAGATCTGACCCCGGAGATAGACCTGAGTAAAATCTTCATCAGGAAGACGGACGTAAACAGGCCGTCTTTGCAGATAGCCGGCTATTTTGACGTTTTTTCCAACGACCGTATACAGATACTGGGGGAGGGCGAGACGGACTATATAGCGAAGCACTGCGATGACTGCGGTGTCTCACGCATCGAGAAGATCTTTCAGGCGGGGGTGCCGGCGCTCATATTCGCCAAGTCCCTGCGTCCCTGCGACGAGGTCATAAGGCTGGGAGTTGAATACGGTACTCCGGTATTTGTAACGCCGCTTCAGACATCGATCCTTATATCGCTGCTGGTTCATTTCCTTCAGACGGAGCTGGCTCCCAGGACCACGGTCCACGGCGTCCTTATGGACGTCTACGGCGAAGGCGTGCTTATAACCGGCGAGAGCGGCATCGGAAAAAGCGAGACGGCCATCGCGCTTATCAAGTCCGGCCACAGGCTTGTGTCGGATGATGCCGTGGAGATCAAGAAGGTCGGCAGAGATCTTATAGGCAGCGCTCCGGAGCTCACCAGGTATTTCATCGAGCTCCGCGGCGTAGGCATACTGGACGTTAAGACCATGTTCGGCGTACAGAGCGTGAAGGACCAGTAGATCGTCAGTCTTGTGGTAAATCTGGAGGAGTGGAACAGGTCCAAGGAATACGACAGACTGGGTATGGAGGACGGATTTATAAACATACTTGGGGAGGATCTCCCCTGCTACAACGTCCCCGTAAGCCCGGGCAGGAACGAGGCGATCATAATCGAATCCGCGGCCATAAACCAGAGGCAGAGAAAGATGGGCTACAATGCGGCCAAAGAGCTTTACAACAGGGTTCTTAAAAGCATTGAGGAACCCAAGGAAGAATAAGATGTCAGTATTAAAAGATACATTTTCAGATATATTTCCCGATGACAGGATGACGGAAAACGAGCCCATGAGCAGGCACACCAGCTTCAGGATCGGCGGACCGGCGGACCTTTTCATTGTCCCCGGCACGGAGGACGAGCTGGCGGAAGGCATCAGGCGCTGCCGCGGGCAGGACATACCTTATATCGTGCTTGGCGCCGGCAGCAACGTGCTGGTGGGCGACAGGGGCATCAGGGGTGCGGTCTTCTGTATCGACCATCCCATGGATGATGTCATCATAACGGAGCACGACGGCAGGTTCACCGTTACCGCCGGAGCAGGCATCTCCATGATGAAGCTGGCCTCCGTATTTATGGTAAAGGGCATCGCCGGATTTGAATTTGCCTCAGGAATACCCGGAAGGCTGGGCGGCGGACTCTTTATGAACGCCGGCGCCTACGGCGGGGAGCTTAAGGACATAGTCGTATCCGCCAGAGTGCTGGATACGGATGGCAATATCATCACCAGGACCAAGGAGGAGCTGGAGCTTTCCTACAGGCACAGCATCATCCAGGAGAACGGCGACATCGTGCTTTCCGTCACCATGGAGCTGGAAGCCGGAGACCCTGCGGAGATAAAGGCCAAAATGGACGACCTGAAGCAGAGAAGGGTCGAAAAGCAGCCCGTGGAGTATCCCAGCGCCGGCAGCACCTTCAAACGGCCGGAGGGGTACTTTGCCGGGAAGCTGATATCGGACAGCGGCCTTAAGGGTATGCGTATCGGAGGCGCAGAGGTATCCGAAAAGCATGCGGGATTTATAATAAACACCGGCGGTGCAACGGCGGCGGATGTGGCAGCCCTTATAAAGGCAGTACAGGACAGGGTGTTTGAGGACTCCGGAGTTATGCTTACACCGGAGGTCAGGTTTATAGGAGAATTCTGATGAGGTTTTTGATCGTTACCGGAATGTCGGGGGCAGGAAAGAGCTCCGCCCTTGATATGATGGAGGATGCAGGCTTTTTCTGCGTGGATAATCTCCCGATAATGCTTATCACGAAGTTTGCGGAGATGACCCTGAACGATGACAAAAAAACGAATAACGTGGCTCTCGGCATCGACATAAGGGGAGGGGAGGACCTTACCCACATGCCTGATGTGCTGGCGGAGCTTGAAGCCCTGGGGATCAGATACGAGATCCTCTTCCTGGACTGCGACGACGCCGTGCTGGTGAAGAGATATTCGGAGACCCGCCGCAGCCATCCCCTTGCCGGAAAGGGGCGTGTGGAGACAGGTATTCAGAAGGAAAGAACGAAGCTGGAGTACCTGAGAGAAAGGGCGGATTACATAATCGATACCTCCAGGATGCTCATAAGGCAGCTGAAAAAGGAAGTTACGAAGATCCTCAACGAGGAAAAGTTTGAGAGCTGCATGGTAACGATCCTTTCCTTCGGCTTCAAATTCGGCATCCCCGAGGACGCCGACATCGTTTTCGACGTGCGCTTCCTGCCCAACCCCTATTATGTGGATTCCCTTAAGCTTCTGACGGGAAACGACAGGGAGGTCCGTGATTATGTGACGGACAATGATGACTGCAGGGGATTCATGCAGCGTATAACGGAGCTTCTGGACTACCTGATACCCAGGTACATTAACGAGGGCAAGACAAGGCTCCTCATAGCTTTCGGCTGCACCGGCGGACAGCACAGGTCGGTGGTGATGGCAAATGAGACTTACGAAAGACTTTCCGGAGCAGGCTACGGGAAATACCTGGAGCACAGAGACATCGGAAAAGACAGGGTGATAAAGTACGGTGAGTGACAGAGCATCATTTTCCCTGCAGGTAAAGGAAGAGCTTTCACACGTGACCGAACGCTCCCGGGAGAGCAGCCTTGCAGAGCTCCATGCTCTCATGCTCCACACGGGCAGGATACTCCGCGGAGCAGGCGGAAAGCGGTATATTTCGGCGCGTTCCGACAGCCTTTTCGCAGCCAGAAAATGCTTTACTTTACTAAGGAAATCATTTAATATCTACATTGATATTTGCGTCAGAAAACGGCCTAATCAGAGGGAGTATTTCCTGCTTGTAAGGGACCCGGGAGCGGCGGATGAGATACTCCGGGAAACGGGTCTCAGGGCCGGTAATGACGGCAGACTGTATCCCGCATCGGACCGTGCTCCGGGCGGCAAAAAAGGCAGGCGGGCGTTCCTGCGGGGCCTTTTTACGGCGGCCGGCAGCATCAACAGTCCGGACAGGTCCTATCATTTCCAGATAGCCCCCGGAAACACCGTCACCCTGAAGCAGGCGCTTTCAGCGATGGAAAGCTTCGGCATCGACGGGAAGATAAAGGGAGAAGGCGGCAAAGGCCTTGTCTATCTGAAGGACGGATCTCTTATAAGCGACATGCTCAACGTTATGGGAGCACACGGCGCGCTTTTAAGGTTCGAGAACGAGAGGGTCCTAAAGGATGTAAGGAACGCGGTAAACCGGCAGGTAAATTGCGAGACGGCAAATATCAAAAAGACGGTCAGAGCTTTTGAAAAGCTGAAGGAGGACATCCTCTTCCTTAAGAAGACAAAAGAGTTTGACAGACTGCCGGAAAAGCTCCGCGAGGTGGCGGAGCTGAGGCTGGACAATCCGGAAGCGTCGCTGGAAGCCCTGGGGGAGATGCTTAAGCCCCAGGTAGGTAAATCGGGCATTAACCACAGGCTCAGAAGGCTCAGCGAGGCTGCAGAAGACAAAAGAAGGGAATTGCAAAGAGGTAAACAGCAGCTATGAATTACAGAGATCTGAAGGTAACATTATCAGTCGACGATGAGAGGCTGTCCCTGGCCGGTTTCGTCCAGAAGGCTAACGAATACGAGAGCGCTGTCTATGTGGAGACGGACGGTAAAAAGATAAATTCAAAAAGCATCATGGGCATGATGAGTCTGGGACTGCTTCAGGACAGGCCGGTAAGGCTCATAGTGAACGGCAACGATGAGGAAGAGGCAATGGCCGGCATTTTGGAGCATCTGAATATCGCATGAAAGACCGGGGCCTTTTAAGGCCCCTTTATCTCATCTGTGACGATGTCACAGATGAGATAAACGCTTTGCGTACGATGCACACGCGCGCCAGATCGTAATTGCTGCCTGCGGCAGCTGCGCGCGGCGCACAGGGATCGCAAGCGATCCCTGAACCAATCCGTGACCTCATCACAGATGAGATAAACGCTTCGCGTACGATGCACACGCGCCAAAGAGGAGCAAAAATGGCACATTTTGAACATGTTGACAAGACAAAGGGATTCTCAAGCTTTGCGGGAGTGGAACTTCTTACCATAAAAGACGGATATGCCGAGGGCAGGATCGTTATCGAAGAATGCCACAAGAATCCCCTTAACACGGTCCACGGCGGGGTAATGTTCACCCTGGCGGACCAGGTGGCGGGAATGGCCTGCTTCAGCACCGGAGCGGTGGGTCCCACCATGTCATCATCCATAGATTTTCTGCAGCCTGCCTTCGATCCCAAAGAGATAAGGGCAACGGCTTCCCCGGTGAAGCTGGGTAAAAATATATGCATCTTTGATGTTACGATCACGGACGAAAAGGGCGATGTCAAGGCAAGGGCGTCGTTTAAGTATTTTATCCTTGAGCACAGAGACGTGGATGTGTTCAAGAACTGAAAGGGATAAAATGTCATTCACACATCTGCACGTACATACCGAATACAGCCTTCTGGACGGCTCCAACAAGATAAAGGAGCTTATTTCCTGTGTGAAGGATCTGGGCATGGACAGCGTGGCCATAACGGATCACGGCGTCATGTACGGTGCGGTGGATCTTTACAGGGAGGCGAAGAAGAACGGCATCCATCCTGTTATCGGATGCGAGGTCTACGTCGCTCCCGGCTCCCGCTTCGACAGGGAGGTATCAAACGACGAGAGATACAATCATCTTGTGCTTCTGGCGGAGACCCAGACAGGCCTGAAAAACCTAATGAAGCTGGTGTCCAGGGGCTTTACCGAGGGCTATTATTACAAGCCCAGGATCGATAAGGAACTGCTGAAGGAGTATCACGAAGGCATCATTGCGCTCAGCGCCTGCCTGGCCGGCGAGATACCCTCGCTCATACTTAAGGGCCAGTACGAAAAGGCCAGGGATGCTGCCATATCCATGGAGAAGATCTTCGGGAAGGGAAATTTCTTCCTGGAGCTCCAGGACCACGGAATGACCGATCAGAAGAACGTTAACCAGATGCTTTTAAGGATGCACGACGAGACCGGCATAGAGCTGGTGGCCACCAACGACGTACATTACACCTACGCCGATGATGCAGCTCCCCACGACGTGCTTCTCTGCATCCAGACAAACAAGAAGCTGAAGGACGAGGACCGCATGAGGTACGAGGGCGGACAGTACTACGTCAAATCCGAGGAGGAGATGAAGTCGCTGTTCCCTTATGCTCAGGAGGCCATAGAGAATTCATATAAGATCGCCCACAGGTGCAATGTAGAGTTCGAGTTCGGCAAATACAAGATCCCTCATTTTGAGGTGCCGGAGGGCTGGGACCAGTTCTCGTATCTTAAGAAGCAGGCATATGACGGCATGTACGAAAGATACGGCAGCGATCCCGGGGAGACCGTCCTTAAAAGGATGGAGTACGAGCTGGGCGTTATTGAAAACATGAAGTTCGTGGACTATTTCCTCATAGTCTGGGATTTCATCAAATATGCCAAGGACCACGGCATCATCGTGGGGCCGGGCAGAGGCTCCGCGGCAGGCAGCATAGTGGCTTACTGCCTGGATATAACGGAGCTGGATCCACTTAAATACAGCCTTCTTTTCGAGAGGTTCCTCAATCCCCGCCGTATAACCATGCCCGATATAGATATCGACTTCTGCTACGAGAGAAGGCAGGAGGTCATCGACTATGTGTCGGAGAAGTACGGCAGGGACCATGTGG
>JAFRYJ010000137.1 GCA_017437705.1 Lachnospiraceae bacterium | reverse complement strand
GATAATGTCTCTGAGGCCGTTTACATCATCTTCCCTGATCTCTTTAGCGCTGCCGCCACGCGGGTTTCTCGTAAAGAACGCAAAGGTGTCGGCACCGATGGAAAGCGCCGTTTCTCCCATATTTCTGAAGCCCTTTGATGTTGAAAGGTGACATCCGATATGAAGCATTTTATCTCTCCGTTATGCGTCCGATCTTGAATAACCGTTTTTCATTTTCATGCTGGCTTCGTAAAGCACTTTGCCCAGAAGGTCGTTCGTCTCCTTCTCCACCATATCGGAAATGCACTGATTGCATTTGGCAAGATACTTTTTAAGATCTTTTTTGCCCTTTGATGCCGCATCATACTCGTTGATCATTTTCAAAGCGACGGCGGCGACCTTCTTCTGATACCTTTCCACATGTGCGGCGCAGTCAGAAAGATAAGGATCCGCCAGAGCCCCTGTTATCCTGTTTGCCCAGTAAAAGCTGCCTGTGGTGACCTGCCCGTCCGTATCGGCGAAATACGACGGCGTCGTATCAACGTTGGTGTAGAAAGGGACAAATGCATTCGTTATATTGGAGCCCATGGCGATCCACTGAATGCCTGCAGTCCCTTTCTTTGTATAAGGACGAAGCTGTGTAAGGGCCAGAAAATTCGTCCTGTTTACGCCTATGGGCCTGTACTTACCCGTTTCCTGAAGATCGCCGTATCTCCTGTAGGGATCGAAAGGCGTGCTCTGGTAATGTGAAGACAGAGCGTATTTTACATCCTCCACCGTTATCTTCTTTTCGGGCACAAGACACCAGGGGATATCGTCTGATTCCGGGCTGTAATCT
This sequence comes from Lachnospiraceae bacterium, assembly GCA_017437705.1. The sequence goes on along the minus strand of JAFRYJ010000137.1, from coordinate 3,465 downwards.
GCATCGGGGCCGTCCCAGTAAAAGGTCTTCGGGTTCATGTATCTGAATGCATACCATGTTCTGGGCGTGTTGTATGAATGATCGAAATCATCGTGGCTGCCGAAGGCAGATCTTGTATCAAATGCCGTATTCTCCTCAAGAGGTACGGGATCGCCCTCAGCCATTGTAAGGTCCAGATGATTGTCCCTTATAAACGTGATAAGGTCTTCCGAGCACATATTATCTTTCTGTGTACCGAAAGCATCTTTAAGATCGAGGAAGTCGATCCCCAGCTGGTTTGCTATAACAGCATATGCATCGTCCGGGACTCTTTTTGCCATCCAGTGATGGCCTCCTATGGTCTCAAACCACCATACCTCGTCAGCGTCCTGGAAGCCTACGCCGTTCATCTCGTATGTGCCGTATTTTTCGTGAAGCTCACCTAGGCGCTTAACGCCCTCTCTTGCACTTCTGATATAGGGGAGGGTTATGGTCAGAAGATCCTCCTCTCCTATGCCCTCTTTTACCAGCGGATCGGCGCCCATGACCCTGGGATTCGATGTAAGGGTCTCCGTCTCGGACATTGCCACATTGTATTCATTTATGCCGGCCTCTCCCCATATACCGCAGACGGGAACGGCGTTAGGGACCGCCGTATACCTGACGGGATCGTCGGGAAGGGGTATCTCCACCCCGGAGATGACCGATCTGTAAAGACGGGGCTGCTCCTCAGGCTTTACAACGATGAACTTTTTCGGCATAAAATTGCCGGCTCCGGAGTCCTCGTTCCTTGCCATAAAAGTAGATCCGTCGAATGTTGCTTTTTTACCTGCAAGAATAGTTGTACAGGACATGTGATCACTTCCTTTGTCATTATTATCCACATTACATGATACCATATTTACAGTGTTTTGTGGAGCTTCGGACATTCAAAAAGGGAAGCCCTGCTTCCCTTTTACATCATCAGTCATGTTGATTTATCCGTTCCAGATCCCTGAAGGTATCTATCTCCACGATCTGCCCCTCCTTCAGGGGATTTGCATATAATTCAAGCTCCTTCGCACATGTGTTTACAACGTGGTCCAGCATCATGTTCTCGTAGCCCGGACGGCTGTACAGATCGAGGACTGTTTCCTTTATTATCTGCGCATCCCTCTTCTTGAAAAAGGCTATACCGCAGTAATTGTAGCAGTCGTCGCCGCCCAGCCCCACGGACACCACCCTTTCATTTTCCGTGTGGAATACCCAGTCGTCGGAATGCTGCATCTTAACTCCGTAATACGCTGATGCCTTTCCGTCCAGATCGAAGATCGATGTATCCGCCACGAAAAGATCCGATTCACATATGAAACAGTCGCTTTCCCCCAGCCTGTCGGCTGCAGCATGCAGCGATGATATATTGTTTATCGTTTCGTATTCACTGTTCCTTATGATTTCGGTATTTTCGTATTTCTTCGTAAGATACTCGAACTGCTCCCCCAGGTATCCGACGATTATATATATCCTGTCTACTCCCGCGTTTTTAAGCCCCGTGATGATGGTCTCAATCATGGGCCTTCCGTGTACGTGTGCCAGAGGCTTGGGAGTCGTGAGCGTAAGCGGGAACATTCTGTCTCCCTTACCCGCCGCCATTAAAAATGCTGCTGTATCTTTCATAACCGGTACCCCAGGTAAAAATCTTGCTTATCCTCCGGCCGGCATCTGATTGCCGGAAAGAGGTGAGTTTTTTAATTATATATACATTGTAAATGAATGTCAATAAAATGTACCGATCGCTGAAGTTTTACTAGGAAAGCCTCTGAGCCCGTTCGAGGCCGGCATAAATACCGTTCAGCGCTATCAGCTCGTCTCTTGTGCCTTCCTCTTTGATCTGCCTGTCTTCCACCACTGCGATCCTGTCAACGTTTCTTACGGTGGAGAGCCTGTGGGCGATAACTATGCATGTCTTGCCCTTTGAAAGCTGCTCAAGGCTCTCCTGGATCATCTGCTCGGTCACGGAATCCAGGGCTGATGTGGCCTCATCGAGGATCAGGATCGCAGGATCTTTAAGGAATACCCTGGCTATGGAGATCCTCTGCTTCTGCCCTCCCGAGAGCACGACTCCTCTTTCGCCCACGTTGGTATCATAACCGTCGGGCATTTTGATGATCTCGTCATGTATCCGGGCCTTTTTTGCCGCGATCATTACATCTGTATCGGAGGCCTCGGGGCGGCCGTACCTTATATTCTCCATGATGGTGCCTGCGAAAAGGAAAACGTCCTGCTGGATGATGCCTATATTCTTCCTGAGGCTCTCCTGAGTCAGGTCCTTTACGTTAAATCCGTCCACAAGCACCGCGCCCTCTGTTACATCATAGAATCTGGGCACCAGATGGCACATGGTGGTCTTTCCGCTTCCCGAGGATCCTACAAGGGCGTATGTCTCGCCGGGGGCAATGTTTACGTTTATATGCTCCAGGACAGGAGTACCGTCTGTGTAAGAGAAGCTGACATCATCAAAAGCGATGCTGCCCTTAACATCCTTCAGCTCCACTGCATCGGGGCTGTCCTTGATCTCCGGTTCTGTGCGCATGATCTCAAGGAACCTTTCGAAGCCTGTCATGCCCTGGGTATATATCTCCATAAACTGGATGAGCTTCCTGATGGGCGTCGTGAATGTAGAGACATACAGTGTAAAGGTGATCAGGTCGATATAATTCATTTCGCCGCGCATTATAAGGAATCCGCCGGCTGTGATGACGGCGACCTGCATCACGCCTACCGCGCCGTCCGTAACGCCCATGAACCTTCCCATGGCCTTGTAAAGCTTTACGCGGGATTCCTTGAAAGCTTCGTTGGCTTCCCGGAATTTCTCGTCTTCGGTCTTTTCGTTTGCAAAGGCTTTTGAAGTTCTGATGCCGGAAATGCCGCTCTCGATGGCGGCGTTGATCTCTCCGGTCCGTTTTCTTACCTCCTTGCTGGCCTTCTGCATGCCCCTTCTGAGCTTAACGCCGAGAAAGATGAGCACAGGCACCAGCACCAGGAGCACGGCGCTGAGCACGGGGTTGATAAACAGCAGTATAATAAGTGCTCCGACTATGGTAAGGCTGCATGTCAGCAGGTTTTCCGGCCCGTGATGCGCCAGCTCCACTATCTCAAAAAGGTCGTTGGTGACCCTTGCAAGGAGCACGCCGGTACGGTTGTGGTCGAAGAAGCTGTAGGAAAGGCTCTGCATATGGGAGAAGACATCCCTTCTCATATCGGCTTCTACCAGGGTGCCCATCCGGTGTCCTATAACGGTGACCAGATACTGGGAAAAGGCCCTCATAATGTAGGCAGCCAGCAATATGGCCATCACCGTGAAAAACGCAGTGTATTTCTGCTCCGGGAGCAGCGACTGCATGGTAAACCTGGTGACCAGCGGAAAGGCCAGATCAACTACTGCCACAAGAAGTGACAGTATCATGTCCTTAATGAAAAGGTTTTTATGAGGTTTGATGTATGAGG
>JAFRYJ010000136.1 GCA_017437705.1 Lachnospiraceae bacterium | reverse complement strand
TGCATTTTCATGCCATAAATTGTCGTTTTATCAATGCAAACAGGGATTCCATCAGTACTGATTCGAGAAACACTAAGATACGGCGCCGACAGCGTGGTGCAGATCGTCACCTTCGGTACGCTGCAGGCAAGGGGCGTTATAAGGGATGTGGGCCGCGTGCTTGACATGCCCTACGCCCGTGTAGATACCATCGCGAAGATGGTGCCGGCGGTGCTGGGTATGGATCTCACCAAGGCCATGGAGATGAATAAGGACCTGATGGATGCCTATACGTCGGATCCGGAGATAAAGCAGCTGATCGACTACGCCTTAAGGCTGGAGGGCCTGCCCAGGAACGTATCCATGCATGCGGCGGGCGTCGTCATCAGCCCGGAGCCGGTGGATGAATTCGTTCCCCTGTCAAGAGGTGAGAACGGGGCCATTACCACCCAGTATACCATGGTCACCATCGAGGAGCTGGGCCTCCTTAAGATGGACTTCCTGGGGCTGCGCACCCTTACCGTTATTCAGGATACGGAAAGGCTGGTGCAGGCCGGGCAGAACAAAGACTTTACGTTAAAGGATATAGACCTGGAGGATAAAAAGGTATACGAGATGCTGGGAGCCGGCGACACATCCGGCGTGTTCCAGCTTGAAAGCGCCGGTATGACGTCGTTCATGAAGGAGCTGAAGCCGGGCAGCATCGAGGACATCATCGCGGGCGTGGCGCTGTACAGGCCGGGTCCCATGGACTTTATCCCCAGATATATAAAGGGCAAGAACGACAGGTCCTCCATCACCTACGACACGCCGGAGCTCAGGGAGATCCTGGAGCCCACCTACGGCTGTATAGTTTACCAGGAGCAGGTTATGCAGATCGTCATGAAACTGGCCGGCTACGACCTTGGCAGAGCCGATCTGGTGCGGCGAGCCATGTCGAAGAAGAAGGCCGACGTAATGGCGAAGGAGCGGGAGTATTTCATCTACGGAAACGAGGAGATGGAAGTGCCCGGATGCGTTAAGAACGGCATCTCCGAGGAAGTGGCGAACCTGATCTTCGACAACATGACGGATTTCGCCAGGTATGCCTTCAACAAGTCCCATGCTGCGGCCTACGCCATAGTCGCATATCAGACGGCGTATCTCAAATACCATTATCCCGTGGAATTCTTCGCGGCCCTCCTGACATCGGTGATGGACAATACCCCCAAGATCTCCGGCTACATAAACGTGTGCCGCCAGAGGGGCATAGAGGTGCTGCCGCCGGACATCAACAACGGGCAGGGCGGTTTCTCCGTCCACAACGGCAGGATAGTCTACGGGCTTTCGGCCATCAAGGGCCTGGGCAAGAGCGTGGTGGACGCCATCGTTCTCGAGAGAGAGGAAAACGGTGATTACCGGGATCTGGAGGACTTCTGCATGAGGCTCTCCTCCCGTGAGGTAAACAAACGTACCATAGAGAACCTGATCAAGGCCGGAGCCTTCGACAGCATGGGCGCCACCAGGCGTCAGATGATGATGGGCTACACCCTTGTAATGGACCACGCGGCCCGGGAGAAGAAGGAATCGGCCACGGGTCAGGGCAACATCTTCGACCTTCCGGATCCCGGCCACGAGACCGTAAAGGCCTTCAGGTATCCCGACGTGGGCGAGTTCCCGCCGGAGGATATGCTGAATTTCGAGAAGGAGGTCCTGGGCATCTATGTATCGGGTCATCCCTTAAGCGAATACAGCATGCTGATGGATTCGGTCACGGATGCATCCTGCAGCGACTTCATGATGGATGATGAAGGCAGGGTGAACGTCCGCGACGAGGAGATCAGGATCATCGGCGGCATGATAACTGACAAGAGCGTCATAAACACCCGCCGGAACGAGCTGATGGCATTTATTACGCTGGAGGATACAACAGGTTCGGTGGAGGTGGTGGTCTTCGCCAAGGTGTTTGACGGAGTGAAGACGTTCATCAATCCGGACAGCAGGGTGTTCGTGAAGGGCCGTGTAAGCATCACCGAGGAGAACGCAAAGCTCCTTGCGGAGAAGATCG
>JAFRYJ010000135.1 GCA_017437705.1 Lachnospiraceae bacterium | reverse complement strand
CGTACTATTATCCCAATCATTATGTATATAAGATGAAGGACGTTTATCCCTACGACCAGGCGGACCGGGTGCTGGCGGGGATCAACGGGTTTGAGAATCATCTGCAGCTTCTTCCGAAATATTACGATCTTATTCAGGTAGTGCAGAAGAAGAACAGCGACGGCAAGACGGAATCCTGGACTCTTTACGTACCTTACAATGTCGAGCACATGGATATCCAGATCAAATTCCCGGGGAGCATGGAGGAGAAGGACGTCAGGATGCTGCAGGCCACAATGCAGGCCGTCATAGGATATTACAATACGGGATTCCAGCTCACTCCTACGGAACTGGATAAGATCCAGAAGGCGGGGAAGTCACTGGGCAATGATGCTGCGGTCACATCGGCATCAGAGGCGGTGGCGGACATGCTTTCGTCGTTTTTTAAGAAATAACGCCGGTTTTCATATGGGCTGAATGCAAAAAACAATACGGAGAGAAAACATATGAAGAAAATGGTGTTCTTCGATGTTGACGGCACATTTCTCCCTCCGGGACACGACAAGCCTCTCGACAGTACATTAAAATCCATGAAGGAGCTTAAGGATAACGATATCGGCACCGCGCTCTGTACCGGCAGGCATCTCAAAGAGCTGGAGGAGCTGGGCCTTATGAACTTACCCTTTGACGGCTACGTGCTATTAAACGGGCAGCTCTGCCTGGACGGGGACCTGAACAGGATCTTTTCGGATCCCATCACGGGCAGGGACAGGGAAGAGATACTGGAACTGTTTGAAAAAAGGGAGATCCCCACCGTCATACTCGAGGAAAAACGTTATTATACGAATTTTATAAATGATGACATCATCCGGGCCCAGGCCGACGTGGGCTCGCCGGTGCAGGATATCGGCGAATACGAGGGGGCGGACATACTGATGGCCGCCGTATATACCGATAAGGACATCAAATTTACTTCTCTGAGGACCGGCAGGTGGAACAAATGGGCCGCTGACGTTTTTCCGAAGGACGGAAGCAAGTCCCGCGGCATCATGAAAATGATGGAGCACTTCGGCATCAGCAGGGAGGACACCGTGATGTTCGGCGATGCGGAAAACGACATTGACGTGATCAGGCTTGCCGGCGTCGGAGTCGCCATGGGCAACGCCTGGCCGGAGACAAAGGCAGCGGCCGATCTTGTCGCGGATGATGCCGATAAGGACGGAATCTATAAAGCTCTGAAGCATCTGGGACTGATCTGAATGACGATAGAGGTGCTTTTGGGAACAATATGATTTGTTGTACAACTAAAAATAATGATTTTTACACCGCCGGAAAACTCCGGCGGTTTTTGATGCCAAAACTTAAATATGCATCGAAATTACGTAAAAATGCAATGAAAAGCTTGCAAAAAATCGAAAAATACGCCTGAAAACGCAAAATGCTACGCAAAGTAGCGTAAAATAGAGGTAAATGTAAAGATGCATATGCTGTGCTACGCAACAGGAAGCGTTATGATGCAGGCACAAAAACGAAAGGAGCTTGGATCATGTTAAGCGAAAAGATCAGAAATTTAAGAAAACAGAACAACCTTACACAGGAGGAGCTGGCTGAGAAGCTTTCGGTATCACGACAGGCTATCACGAAATGGGAAACGGGAAACGGCATTCCCGATATAGGAAATCTTGAGACGCTGGCGAAGGCCTTCGGCATAACCATAGACGAGCTTCTGTCGGAGGGAGAGGCCGGCAGCAGGGAAAACGTAAGCCGCAGCGAATTTGACATCTTCGGAAAGACCGATTTTGATATCACATTCGGCAGTGCCAGATCTTTGGACGTCACGCTGGGTGAAACGGAAAAAGCGGTGGTCGAGATAAGCACGGACCTGGAGGACAGGGCGTACAGGCTGGCAAAGGTAAAGCTTGATAACGGCAGGAAGATCGATATCGCGGTGCTTCAGATAAAGCTGGACAAGAACTACGTCAGCGTTGCAACGGACAAGGCCCTTTCAAGGCAGGATGCGATGGAGCATGTGGATATAAGGATCATCCTTCCCGCGGCTTTATCGGATAAGATCGAGCTGGATGGCGAGACCGGCAGGCTTTTTATCCATGATTTCAGCGAGCCGAAGCATCTGGAATTTGACGGCAAGGCTGGTACGGCAGACATCAGAAATGTTAAGGGTCATTTTGAGGTATCGCTGTCGAATGATGCCAATATTAATTACGACGGCTCCCTGGAGCAGCTGGACATAAACCAGCTGAACTGTGTATCGGGGCTTTTCCTCACAAAGGGTGCGAAGGTCAACGTGTACAGCAAGGCCAGGTCCTGCAATGTGATCTTCGATAATTATGAGAACCTTCCCGAAGCAGAGAGCAGGGTAGAGCTGAACGGCCGAAAGACAGAGCTCACCGTAAGAGGTGAGTGATGGAAACGAAATACAGATACCGTCCCGTGCTGTTCTTCGTCCTTACCTATCTGTTTACATGGGCATTCTGGATACCGGCCGTGTTTCTGCCGGAGGATGCGGGTGCGCTGATGATGGTCATTGGGCTCATCATGCCGGCCGTCATCTCCACGCTTTTTGTGGTATTCTCCGGCTCGAAGGCCCTGAAAACGGATCTGAAGAACAAGCTTGTGGGGTTTTATAAAGTCAAATGGTCGAATCTGCTGATCTCCGTCGCGGTATTTGCGCTCATCATCGCCCTGTCGATCCTGCTGTCGATACCCTTCGGCGGGTCGCTTAAGCAGTTTTCCTTCACGGAGGATTTTTCTTTCACCGGAGTAGGCGTCGGCAGCGCGCTTTTAACGATACTGCTGGCATCATTTATAGAGGAGATAGGCTGGAAGGGCTACTGCGAGGACTCCATCGGCAATTACATGAACTGGTGTAAAGAGTCCCTGCTGTTCGGCGCGATCTGGTCCTTCTGGCATTTCCCGCTGATCTTCATCAAGGGCACATACCAGGCCGGCTTGATGACGGATCCGCTCTATGTCATCAACTTTTTCATAAGCGGGATACCGCTGGGGTTCATCATCACCTGGGTCTATCTTGAGAGCGGCCGGTCGATCTTCGCCTGCATGATGTTCCATCTGTTCGTCAACCTGATGCAGGAAAAGATCGCCATGACGCCTGATACAAAGTGCATTGAGACCATAGTAGTGACTGCGGCAGCGGCTGTCATAGTACTGATCAAAAAGGATATGTTTTTCGGCGAGGATCATGTCGGGAAGCTGCCGGAGTGGGAGGCTCCGGCATGACTGTGAAATAATTTGCGGGAATTTTTGCATACAAACCCCGGAATGTATGTTAGAATAAACAAAACCAGTATAAATAAGGCAATACAGGATCATAATCATAGAATAAACGGGGGTGTGACAATGGGGAAGAAATTTCCGGAATTAAAGGTGAACATGGGATTCGGCCTGCTTCGCCTGCCGCTGCTGGAGCCGGGAGTAGTAGATAAGGAAGAAACAAAGCGAATGGTCGACGTCTGCATGGAGAACGGCTTCAATTACTTCGACACATCGCATAACTATATCGGCGGCGCCAGCGAGGGATCCGTAAAGGAATGCATCACGGACAGGTATCCCAGGGAAAGCTTTATCCTTGCCAACAAGCTGTCCAGAGCCTATTTCTCCTGCAGGGAGGATATAAGGCCTCTGTTCCAGTCACAGCTGGATATCTGCGGCGTGGATTATTTCGATTTTTATCTGATGCATTCCCAGAACCTGCGCAGGTACAAGATGTTCAAGGAGAGGGGAGCGTATGATGTTGTAAAGGAGCTGAAGAAGGAAGGCAAGATCAAACATCTGGGAATGTCCTTCCACGACAGGGCCGACGTTTTAGAGCTCATCCTTCAGGAGAATCCCGAGATCGAGGCGGTCCAGATCCAGTTCAATTACTACGATTACGACAGTCCCTCCATCGAGAGCCGTAAGGTCTATGATGTTGCCCGCAAATACGACAAGGCAGTGTTCATCATGGAGTCTCTCCGCGGCGGGTCTCTGGTAAAGCATATGCCGGATGAGGCCATCGCGGAATTCGCAAAGATCGGCGGAGGCACGCCTGCCAGCTACGGCTACAGGTTCGCAGGCTCCTTCGAAGGCGTGGAACTGGTGCTTTCCGGTGCCAGCACAGTGGAGCAGATAAAGGAGAACATCGAGATATTCAAGGATTTCAAGCCTCTTACCGAGGAGGAGATGGAGACTGTTTTCAGGGTAAGGGATATCCTGAAGGGCCAGGATTTCATCGACTGTACGGCCTGCAGATACTGTGTGGACGGATGTCCTCAGGGTCTGCTTATCCCGGATATCTTCGCATGCTACAATGCGGTAACGCAGTTCCCTTCGGATACCTGGAGCACGGAATGCTATTACCATGAAGACATCACGAATAACAACAACAAGGCATCAGACTGCATCAAGTGCGGTGCCTGCGAGCTTACCTGTCCTCAGGAGCTGCCCATCAGGGAGCTTCTGGAGAAATGCGTGGAGAGGTTCGAGCTCAGAGAGAGGACGAAGGTGAAATAAAAGCGCAAAATGACGCCGCCTTCACTCTCGGATCCTTCGGATATGTTCGTTCAGGCGGGTCATTTTGCTTGGGCGGGAGTAAAAAGAGGAGCATTCACGATGAGAGAAAGGGCGAAAATATAATACGCCGTCCTCACTCTCGGATCCTTCGGATAAAAGCGCAAAATAACGCCGCCCTCACTCTCGGACCCCGTGGGCATGTTCGTTCGGGCTGGTTATTTTGCTTGGGTGGACGTTAATATGAAAACATAGAAAGACTCCGGAACTGTCATGGTTCCGGAGTCTTTTGCGTTCGGCGTCTTATATGATTTATTTGTAAGTTACATTAGCGGGCTTGCGTTTGGGCACCCTCTTATATTCGACCGCCGGGTGGCCGACCAGCAGGCAGACGGAAGGCTTTTTCTCGGTAAAGCCCAGCCATTCTGCAGCTTCGGCATTATAGTCCAGTACTATGGTGCTGTAGCCCGAGAAGAGCACGCCGAGCCCCATGGAATGTGCCTTCAATTCTATATAGGCCGCGGCGATGCCGGCATCAAGAGCCCACCTGGAGGAATCTATAAAGATCGCGGCCTTTGCTCCGAAGACCATCTGGTCATCATTGGGATCGGCTTCCAGAGCGGCGACCCTTCTGTACAGATGATCGGCCCTGACGGGATTGGTCTCACGGGTGGCGTCGATCAGATTCCTGTAGCCCTCCCACATGAGGTCCCTGAATTTATCCATTTCCTTAAGCACTACCGTGTATTTGACATCCTGTGAATTAACGGCTGTCGGAGCATATCTGCCGGCGTCAAGCAGGGCGTTGATCTCCTCAACGGTAACAGGGGCATTTGTAAAATGCCTTATGCTCCGGCGGGTCTGCATGAAGTTCTCCAGCGTCTCGGGATCGATCAGGTGATCCAGCGAAGCTGTTTCGATATAGTCGTAAATGCTGTCATCATTAAGGGTTATTGCCCCGGCTGGACATATGCATGCACAGTGGCCGCAGCCGATGCAGGTATTTCCGATAAAAACGGAGCGGTTTTCTTTCAGCTCAAAGCATGCCTGCGGGCAGTCATATGAGCACATTCCGCAGCCGATGCAAAGGTCAGGGTTGATGTTGGCGGTGTTTTTCATGATGGTCTCTCCCTTTCGTAATAAGCCTGATCTTTATTACAATGTGTAATTTGATCCGCAGAGCCACAAAAGCAGATACGGGTCTGCACTTGTTGACAAGGTGAAGTACTTGTGATAGTAGTATAGTAACATATGTGATTCACGAATGACAACCAAAATTCGTCACAGACAGAACGAACTTAACAGACACAAAACATCTGATGATGCGGCATTATGAAAGGAGATCGTAATGGGACAGTACGTAATGGGT
>JAFRYJ010000134.1 GCA_017437705.1 Lachnospiraceae bacterium | reverse complement strand
GTGACAGGATCATCATCAAGGAAGAGATCGCAGAAGAAAAGACAGAATCCGGCATCATCCTTACGGGAAGTGCCAAGGAGAAGCCTTCATATGCTACAGTTGTTGCTGTAGGTCCCGGCGGAATGGTTAACGGCAACGAAGTAAAGATGCAGGTAAAAAAGGGCGACAAGGTAATGTACGCCAAATTTGCAGGCACCGAAGTCAAGTTTGAGGGAGAGCAGTACATCATCCTCAGACAGGACGACATTCTTGCTGTTATTAAATAATAAAAAATCGGAGGATATAAATAATGCAGAAAGAGATCAAATACGGCTCAGAGGCAAGAAAAGCTCTGGAGATCGGTGTAAACGCACTTGCCGATACTGTTAAGGTCACACTGGGACCCAAGGGAAGAAACGTTGTTATCGACAGACCCTTCACAACACCCATGATCACAAACGACGGTGTTACGATCGCTAAAGAGATCGATCTTAAGGATCCTTTTGAGAACATCGGCGCACAGATAGTCAAGGAAGCATCGACAAGAACAAATGATGTTGCCGGCGACGGTACAACAACAGCTACCGTACTCGCTCAGGCAATGATCCATGAAGGCATCAGAAACCTGGAAGCAGGCGCAAATCCCATGCTTATGAGAAAGGGCATGCAGGTGGCTACAAAGGCCGCTGTTGAAGCCATCCAGGGAATGAGCAAAAAGGTCAACGGCAGAGATCAGATCGCCAAGGTCGCAGCTATTTCAGCAAGCAGTGATGTAGTAGGCGAGATGGTAGCAGAGGCAATGGACAAGGTAACCACAGACGGCGTTATCACCGTTGAGGAGTCCAGGACCATGGATACCGAGCTGGAGCTGGTAGAAGGCATGCAGCTTGAAAGAGGCTACCTGTCAGCTTATATGGTAACGGATACAGAGAGAATGCTGGCAGAGCTGGACAATCCTTACATCCTTATGACAGACAAGAAGATCACCGCTATCCAGGATATCATCCCCATCCTTGAGGCATGTGTTCAGACAGGCAACAAGCTCCTCATCATTGCCGATGATGTTGAGCCCGAACCCCTTGCAACACTGGTAGTTAACAAGCTCCGCGGAACCTTCCAGGTAGTAGCCATCAAGGCTCCCGCATACGGCGACAGAAGGAAAGCCACCCTTGAAGATATCGCCATCCTCACAGGCGGCCGCGTTATTTCCGAGGATCTCGGTCTTGAGCTCAAGGACGCTACACTTGATATGTGCGGACGTGCAAAGAACGTTAAGGTATCAAAGGATATCACCGTTATCGTTGACGGCGCAGGCGATAAGAAGGCGATCAAGGACAGGATCGAAGGCCTCAAGCTTGAAGCTGAGATCACAAACTCCCAGTACGACAGAGAGAAACTGGAAGAGAGGGCCGGCAAGCTTTCAGGCGGCGTAGCAGTTATCCATGTCGGTGCAGCTACCGAGACAGAAATGAAGGAAAAGAAGCTCCGTATGGAGGATGCTCTTGCAGCTACACGTGCAGCTGTTGAGGAAGGCATCGTTGCCGGCGGCGGCTGCGCATATGTACATGCCATCAAGAAAGTCCTTAAGGCTATCAAGGATCTTGAAGGCGATGAGAAGACAGGCGCTATGGTAGTTGTAAAGGCTCTTGAGTCTCCCATCAGATGCATTGCCGAAAACGCAGGCATCGAGGGCTCTGTAGTTGTTAACAGAGTTAAAGAGAGCAAGGTAGGCACAGGCTTCAACGTTCTCACGGAAGAATATGTTGACATGGTTGCTGAAGGCATCATCGATCCCGCAAAGGTTACGAGAACAGCCCTTCAGAACGCAACATCGGTTGCTTCAACCTTCCTTACAACAGAAGGCGTTGTTGCAGATATCAAAGAACCCAAGCCCGAGGGTGAAATGCCTCGTCCCGGAATGGGCGGAATGTAAATAATACAAATAAATGCCTGGTTTCGTGCTGGTCCTCGCTACGCTGTGGATGCACGAAATCAGGCATTTGTGTATTTAAACGGGACGGTAAACGCTTCGCTGCGGAGGCATGAAATACGAAGCCTGTTTTTATTTTGCTCGGGACGAATACTCAGGTCGCTGTGGATGCACGAAAACCAGGCTGTTTTTGTATTGGGGGGACCAATACCCAGTTCGCTGTGGATGCTCGAAGACCGCAGCCGTTTTTTTGCAGGACTAATACTCAGTTACTGTGGATTAACGGATCCAGGGATCGTGGAATAACACTAAAAAAACCCGGGCAGGGTGTTTATGACCCCGCCCGGTTTTATCGATCCGGTCAGAACCGTTTTCAGGTCAATTCTCCGCGGCACCTGACTCGCGAACGAACCTTACTAATGTACCTGAAGGCATTTTGATGATCTTCGGAAGACGGATCCTGCTTCCTCTGTCAAACAGACCTTTGTTGGCATTGATCTTTCTGTACTCGTTGTTGTAACCTGTTACAAAATTCTTCTGCATTCTGAACTCTCCTCTCTGAATGCCCGGCTGTCATTCCTCGGCCGGTCCTTCTAAAAAAACCTGTTTCTTCGTTACGGGCATATCATAAGCTGCAGAGGCCACAGATTCAATTGACAGACGTTACAGACTTTAAGAGCTTTTCGAAGATTTTTTGTGTGTGTTTGTTTTATACAAAAAAGATGAACAACTCCGGTGAAAAACAGCTTGAAATTTAGTCAAATCAAACAAAAGTATGATCCCTCACTGAAGAAACAGCCCGGGAGCCGCCGCATTAGAATGAAAGATATAAAAATAAAGTTGTTTATTATCAGTTCGTTAAAGCGGGGCCGGGCGCCGCTTTTCCTGTGTCCCGGCGGCTGCAGAGGATCCGGCGGGTGTGGCGCTCTACATGTAATTATATGCATAGTATTTGCTTTTATGCACACCTGAGTGTATAATATTTAAGTTGACACATATTTATGTTTCAGGAGGTCATCATGAGTCAGAAAAAAGAGGCTGTAAGGAGCCGTATCGGATATGAAGAGGGTACCGGAAAAGGCGTTATGATATCAAACGAGGTCATCTCGGCCGTGGCTGCCATAGCCGCCCTCGGTACGGATGGAGTATATGCGCTGAACGGCGGAACCACTTATGAGCACCGGAACAAGCTGAGCTCCAAAACGCTGAGAAAAGGCGTAAAGACCGTATGCGAAGACCATAAGATAAAGGTGTATCTGGCTGTTCAGATCAAGTACGGACACTCTATCCCTGAGGTCTGCGATGCAGTTCAGGAGAGAGTAAAGAACCATATCGAGAGCATGACCGGACTTGAAGTGATCTCGGTCAATATCAAGGTCGCCGACGTAGTTATCGAAGGTAAATAAAGACCGTTTGGCAAAGGGACTATGCTGCCGTGTTCGCAAAGAATAAGGCAGCTGTTTCTGTGTTTTCGGAACATGTTAAAAATGAAAAGCAGCATCAGAAAGGGCCGGGAACGGTACGGAAGCAGGTCATCAGCGCATAAAAATGCATATTATTTGAACGGAGCCCGTATGACAAAACGCAGATTGAGGGAGAATATCTTCAGGATAATCTTCCAGTATGAATTCAACAGAAACGAAACGCCGGAGGCTATAGCGGAGGACTATATCCGAGGACAGGACGAAGACATTTCCGGTGATGCGGACATCATTAAGGAAAGAGTAAAGGATATAGCGGAGCATCTTGAGGAGATCGACGACACGATCAGCTGCAACACCACCGGCTGGAGCATCGGCAGGATAGGCAGGGTGGACCTTTCCATCATGCGCGTTGCCGTATATGAGATGGTCTTCGATCCCGATGTTCCCGTGAAGGTGGCCATAAACGAGGCAGTGGAGCTGGCCAAGAAATACGGCGAGGAGGATTCGCCGTCCTTTATAAACGGCGTCCTCGGCAAGATCTCGAGATCGGGAGACACGGATGGCAGATAATGTTTATACCGTATCACGCATAAACAGATATATAAGGGATTCCTTCGACCAGGACCCGGTGCTGAGGCGCATCTCCATCAAGGGCGAGGTAAGCAACCTGAAGTACCATTCGTCGGGACATATCTACTTTACCTTAAAAGATGAGAAGAGCGCCATTCCGGCAGTGATGTTCGCCGGCAACAGGCAGGGCCTCAGCTACAGGATGCAGAGTGGCGACAGCGTAATAGCGACGGGAAGCATTTCGGTCTACGAACGTGACGGCAAATACCAGCTTTACGCTACGCAGATCACCGCCGCAGGGACGGGGGACCTGTACCTTCGGTTCGAGCAGCTGAAGAAGAAGCTCCTGGAGGAAGGCCTTTTTGATGATGCCTTAAAGCGGCCGCTGCCGCTTTTGCCCAAAAGGGTGGGCATCGTTACATCGGCCACGGGAGCAGCGATACAGGACATCATAAACGTGTCGTCCAGGAGAAATCCCTTTGTTCAGCTGGTGCTGTATCCGGCCAGGGTCCAGGGTGAGGATGCGTGGAAGACCATCGTAAAGGGCATAGAGGTCCTGAACAGGGAAAATGCGGATGTGATCATCATCGGCAGGGGAGGAGGCTCACTTGAGGACCTGTTTGCTTTCAACGAGGAAGCGGTTGCAAGAGCCGTAAGGGCTTCGGAGGTGCCCGTGGTATCGGCTGTAGGCCATGAAACGGATTTTTCCATTTCCGATTTTGCGGCGGATCTGAGGGCCCCTACGCCATCGGCGGCGGCGGAGCTTGTAATACCTGATATCAGGGCCCTTATACAGCGGATAGAAGATCTTTATGACGACCTTGACGAAGGAATAGACATGAAGATAACAGAGCTCAGGAACAGGACCGAATATCTTAAACTCAGGCTTTCCCGCCTGGCTCCCGAAGCCAGGATAAGGGATTCAAGGGTCCGGGCCATGGACCTGGAAAACGCTTTGAAGAATGCAATGGAAAGGATCCTGTCGGACAGAAGGCACAGGGCGGCTATCCTTATGGAGAGGCTGAAAGGCGTTTCGCCGCTTTCAAGGCTGTCGGCGGGATATGCATATGTGACGGGCCCGGACGGAAAGACGTTAAAGGAACCGGAGAAGATCAGAAGCGGCGACGAACTGTACCTGAGGTTCAGGACGGCCGGCATCAGGGCTGTCGCAAAGGACATAGAGGAGTCCGATTTTTAAGCGGCTTTTATGATGTTTGTAAAAGCCGTTAAGGAGGCATTATGGCGAAAAAGGAAATGACTATTGAAAAGGCATTTACGGATATAGAGGAGATCATCGAGAAGATGGAGGACGATGACATCACTCTTGATGAATCCATGAAGCTTTACAATGATGGGGTAAAGCTCCTTAAATACTGCAACGACACGCTGGACAGAACGGAGAAGGAGCTTATCGTTTTAAAGGAAGAGGATGCTGCGGATGAATGATCTGAGGACCGCACTGGAAACTAAAGCGGCGGAGGCGGAAAGGGTCGTAAAGGACCGTTTTGTTAAAGGGTCTGAATACAATTCCGTACTGATATCCGCCATGGATTACAGCCTGAGTGCGGGCGGAAAGCGCATCAGGCCCGTTATCCTCCTGGAGACATGCCGTGTATGCGGGGGTAAGGACCCGGAAGGAGCGGAGGGCTTTGCAGCGGCTCTTGAGATGATCCACACCTATTCCCTTATCCACGACGATCTTCCCGCCATGGATGATGACGACATGCGCCGCGGAAGGCCGTCAAACCACAAGGTGTACGGGGAAGCCATGGCCATACTGGCCGGCGACGGGCTTCTTAACATGGCCTTCGAGGTGTGTGCGGATACGCTGAAAATGGCAGGAGATCCGGAAACACTGAAAAGAAGGGCCGCGGCCTTTGCGCTGCTGGCGGATAAGGCCGGGGTAAACGGTATGATAGGCGGTCAGTCGGTGGACGTTGACCTTAACGGGCAGCTGTCCGACGATGATACGCTGTCCTATGTATACAGAAACAAGACCTCCGCGCTTCTGCAGGCGGCTTTTGCCGCGGGAGCCATATGCGGGGGAGCAGATGACAGTGATATCGCAAAATGGGAGGAGATAGGATACCGCGTTGGAATGGCCTTCCAGGTAAGGGACGATATCCTTGATGAAACGGGCACCGAGGAAGAGCTTGGCAAACCCGTTCATTCCGATGATGACAATGACAAGTACACATATGTAAGGATCCATGGACTGGAGGCCGGAGAGAGATATGTCGCTGAAATGTCAGACGCGGCGCTGGACCTGCTTGACGGCATCGATGCTCCGGGGGATAAGACCTTTCTCCGTGAGCTCATCATGTACATGATCCGCAGGAATAACTGATAAATATGAAATGGCTTGACAGGATAAATAAAACAGGAGATATAAAAAACATACCGCGCCACGCCCTCGGCGAACTGGCGCAGGAGATAAGGGAATATCTGGTTGATACGGTCAGCGTGACCGGCGGCCATCTGGCATCCGGGCTGGGAGCCGTGGAACTGACGATGGCCCTCCACCTGGCGCTGGACCTGCCGGAGGACAAGATCGTGTGGGATGTGGGGCATCAGTCCTATCCCCACAAGATATTAAGCGGCAGGAAGGAAGAGTTCAGGAAGCTGAGGACCTTTGACGGCATCAGCGGTTTTCCTAAACCGGGTGAGAGCGACTGCGACGCCTTTGCCACGGGGCACGCTTCCACCTCCGTTTCCGCAGCCCTGGGACTCTGCAGGGCCAGGGATATTAAGGGCACGGACGAGACGATAGTGGCCGTTATCGGCGACGGCGCCATGACAGGCGGCATGGCCTACGAGGCCCTGAATGATGCCAGCACCCTTAAGAGCAATCTCGTAATAATACTCAACGACAACAGAATGTCCATATCCGAGAATGTGGGCGGACTCTCTAAATACCTTAGCGCCATCAGGACCAGGAAGGGCTACGGCGACCTCAAGGATGATGTGGAGAGCAGGCTTTTAAAGATCCCCGGCATCGGCAAAAAGCTGGTAGAGGAGATAAAGAAGTCCAAGGACGGCATCAGGCAGTTCCTTACAAAGGGCGATCTTTTCGAGGACCTGGGCATCAATTACATCGGTCCCATAGACGGGCACAATATCGAGGAGATGGAGAGGGCGATAACGGCTGCCGCCAGATACAACAGGGCGGTGCTGATACACGCCATCACCAAAAAGGGAAAGGGATATGCGCCCGCCGAATCCGACCCAAGCACCTATCACGGCATCGGGGCCTTCGACAAGGAAAGCGGCAAGGTACTGAGCGGTGAAAAGACCAGGACGTATACCGATATCTTCGGTGCGACCATGGTCAGGATGGCCGGAAAGAACGAAAGGATCGCTGCGGTCTGCGCCGCAATGCCCTACGGCACCGGCCTCAACAGGTTTGCGGCCAGATTCCCCGACAGGTTCTTTGATGTGGGCATAGCCGAAGAGCACGCCGTTACAATGGCAGCGGGCATGGCAGCCGGGGGGCTGAAGCCCTACGTTGCCATCTATTCCACTTTCCTTCAGAGGGCCTACGACCAGATCATCCATGACGTATGCATGGAGCGGCTGAACGTCACCTTCTGCGTGGACAGGGGCGGCATAGTCGGAAGGGACGGGGAGACCCATCAGGGGCTCTTCGATCTGTCCTATCTTTCATCATGTCCCAACATGACGGTGATGGCCCCGAAGAACAAGTTCGAACTTTATGACATGCTCAGGTTTACGGAGGAATACGGGGACGGTCCCATAGCCGTAAGATATCCCAGGGGAGACGCATATGACGGCCTCAGGGAATTCAGGGCACCCGTAATAAAGGGGAAGGCCGAGGTCCTTAAAAAGGGCTCCAGGATCGCGCTCCTGGCCGTGGGGAGCATGGTAAGGACAGCCATGGAGGTGTCGGAGCTCCTGTCGGAAAGGGGAGAAGAGCCCACTGTCGTCAATATGAGATTCGTGAAGCCCATGGACGAAGAGGTCCTGAAAGAGCTGGCTGCGGAGCATGACATCATCGTCACGATGGAGGAGAACGTGCTCGCCGGAGGCATGGGCGAGCATATCGATGCATTCTATGAGCGTGAAGGCATCACGGGCCTGCGCGTATTGAATATCGCGGCCGGCGACATGTTCGTCAGACAGGGAAGCCCGGAGGAGCTTTCCGCTTATCTCGGACTGGATAAATTGTCGATTTTTGCGAAGATCTTAAATGTAATATGAAGGAAAGACTTGATAATATACTGGTAAAGCGGAATCTTGCGCCCTCGAGGGAAAAGGCCCGAAGCATCATCATGGCTGGCGACGTCTACGTTAACGGCCAGAAGGAGGACAAGGCCGGCACCTTTTTCCGGGAGGAGGATGAGCTTCTTATAGAGATCCGCGGCGAAAGGCTTAAGTACGTCAGCCGCGGAGGCCTTAAGCTGGAAAAGGCCCTGCCGTATTTCGGCATAGACGTAAACGGAAAAGTGTGCCTGGATATAGGAGCATCCACCGGCGGGTTTACGGACTGCATGCTCCGGAACGGAGCATCCAAAGTCTACGCCGTCGACGTGGGTCACGGACAGCTGGACTGGAGCCTCAGGTGCGACGAAAGAGTAGTCTGCATGGAAAAGACGAATTTCAGGTATGTAAAGCCCGAGGACATAGGCGAACAGGTGGACCTGGCTACCAGCGACGTATCATTTATCTCTCTTACGAAGATACTGCCGCCGGCATTCCCGATAATAAAGGATGACGGGCTGATGGTATGCCTTATTAAACCGCAGTTCGAAGCCGGGAAGAACGAGGTGGGACGAAAAGGCGTCGTAAGGGATCCCGTCGTACATGAGTCCGTAATAAGAAAAGTGGCCGCCTTTGCCATGGAAACGGGTTTTTCCCTGAAGGGCATAACCCATTCCCCCATAAAGGGGCCCGAGGGGAATATCGAATACCTGCTGTTTTTGGGGAAGGGCACTGAAGACGATGTGACGGAGCACATCCCGGACACGGTAAAGGCAGCCTTTGAGGAACTGGGAGGAAAAGCAGACCGATGAAAAAGTACTGTATCATAACAAACAGGAACAAGGACAGGGACTATTCCATAACGGATCATATACTGGAGACCCTTCAGCGTGAAGGCATGGAAGCCTATACCGTGGGCGGCAGGACCGACGACACATATATCCGGCCCATAAACATTACCCAGGACCTCATAGAAGAGGGCACGGACTGCATCATAGTCCTGGGCGGCGACGGAACACTTATAAAGATCGCCAGGAACCTGGCCCATCTCCATATTCCGTTCCTCGGTGTAAACCTGGGAACGCTGGGCTTTCTTGCATCGGTGGAGAAGGATGATGTGGAAAGGGCCGTCAGGGAAATGGTGGAAGGTACCTACACCCTTGAAAAACGTATGATGATAAAGGGCAGGCCCACTATAAACGGCCGCCCGAGAGCCTCGGTGCCCGCACTGAACGAGATCATGATCTCCAGGGCCGGATTCTCCAGGATGGTGGAGCTGAAGCTGTACATCAACGACAACCTGGCGGAGGTGTATCAGGCCGACGGGATACTGATATCGACGCCCACGGGATCGACGGCATACAATCTGTCGGCCGGAGGGCCGGTGGTATTCCCCGAGAGCCGTGTAATGATAATCGTACCTGTCTGTCCCCACGCTTTGAGTTCAAGGGCCATAGTGACATCGCCCTTCGACAAGATACGCGTGGAGATAGGAAAGAGGAGGAGCTCGGCAGAGACAGAGGAGGCGGAGGTGCTGGTAGACGGTATCAAGGTCGCCCAGCTGTCCTCCTTCGACAAGGTGGAGATAGAAAGATCCAGACATTATATAGAACTGGTAAGACTCAGCGACTACAGTTTTTACGATTCAATGAGGAAAAAGATCGGACACGGGGAGGGACAATATGAAATTTAAAAGACATGCGGAAATAATCGACCTTATCGGCAGATACGAGATCGAGACCCAGGAGGAGCTTGTAAAGAAGCTTACCGAGAGGGGCTACAATGTGACCCAGACCACTGTGTCCAGAGACATCAAGGAGCTTAAGCTCTCCAAGGTGGACACGGGGAACGGCAGGAGAAAGTATTCCGCCGCACCCGGAAGGGATATGGCCATGGCGACCAAGTATGCAAGGGTGCTCCACGACGGGTATGTATCCTCGGGCACGGCATCATCGCTTGTAGTTATCCATACGGTGTCCGGCATGGCGATGGCAGTTGCCGCCGCCATAGACCATATGGGCATACCCGGAATGGTGGGCTGCATCGCCGGCGATGATACGATAATGTGCGCCGTATCCAGTGCAGAGGACGGGGAGAAGGCCCTGGCTTATCTCCGTAAGGTAGTGGCGGAGGCCCATCAGAGCCTCGAATGAGTTTTGTGATTTAAGGCTTATGACCGCAGGGATCAGACGGGAGATCATATGCTGGAAAGTATACATGTAGAGAATTTTGCACTTATAGATGAACTGACGCTGGAGCCGGGAACGGGTTTTAACGTTTTTACCGGCGAGACCGGCGCGGGCAAATCCATAATAATCGATGCCGTTACGGCCGCCCTTGGCAGTAATGTTTCAAAGGACGTCATAAGAAAGGGCAGCGACCATGCCGCGGTGGAGCTTGTTTTTTCCGGACTGCCCGAAGGCCTGCGGGAGAAGCTTGAGGAATACGATATTCAAAGCGACAGTGACTGTCTGCTTATATCGAGAAATATAAGGCAGGGCAGATCCGTATCGCGCATAAACGGCGAGGCGGTCTCTTTAAAAATGCTGACGGACATAACGTCTTCGCTGATCGATATCCACGGCCAGCACGAGCATCAGTCCCTGCTGAAAAAGGACAGGCAGCTCGAGATGCTGGACAGGTTTGCCAGAGAGGAGCTGGGGGATCTTCCGGAAAAGCTCTCCGGGTGTTACCGGAAGTACACCGATTGCCGCAGAAAGCTTGATGCCATGGATATGGATCCCGAAAAACGGTCCAGGGAGGCGGATCTTTTAAGATACGAGATCAACGAGATAGAAGCGGCGGAGCTTCAGGACGGCGAGGACATCACCCTTGAAGAGCGCTTCAGGATGCTGGAGCACGGGGAAAGGATAAGATTCCTGATGGAGCAGGCATCTTCCCTGCTCTCCGGCGACGGCGGAGCATCGGACATGACAGGCAGGGCACTGTCCGCCGTATCCGATGCACAGGACTATGACGAAGCCCTTAAGGAGATCAGGGACGCGCTGATGGACGCCGACGATATCCTTTCCGGCATAAGGCGTGATGTGACCGCATACCTGGATGACATGGAGAACGATCCGGCGGCCCTTAAAGAAGCAGAGGAGCGGCTGGATGTAATAAACAGGCTCAAATCGAAATACGGAAGGACCATTGAGGATATCAAGGCCTACTGCAGCGAGAGAAGGTCCGAGCTTGAAAGGCTGGATTCCTGGGAGGAGGAGCTTTTAAGGCTTAAGACCATGGAAAAGGAAGCTTTAAAAGAGTATGAGAGCCTGGCGGACACGGTGTCCGGCATTCGGAGGGAAAAGGCCAAAGAGCTGGAGAAGCTGATGACGGAAGCCATGAAGGACCTGAATTTCCTGACAGCCCGGTTCAGCATAGAGCTTGAAAAAACGGAACCGGCCGCAAAGGGAAGGGACAGCGTATCATTCCTGATATCCGTAAATCCCGGAGAGGATCTGAAGCCTCTTTCAAAGGTGGCCTCCGGAGGAGAGCTTTCGAGGATCATGCTGGCGCTGAGGTCCGTGCTGGCGTCGGGCGACGAGGTGGGAACGCTTATCTTTGATGAGATAGACACCGGCATCAGCGGCAGGACAGCCCAGAAGGTGGCGGAAAAGCTGTTCGCCATCGGATCCGTTAACCAGGTGGTATGCATCACCCATCTGCCCCAGATCGCGGCGATGGCCGACGAGCAGTTCAGGATAGAGAAGCATCAGGAGGGTGAAAGGACCGTTACGACCGTTGAAAGGCTTTCCAGGGAAGGGCAGGTGGAAGAGCTTGCCAGGATGTCGGGAGGAGCCAGGATAACGGATGCCGTAATGAAAAACGCCGGCGAGATGAAGGAACTGGCGGACGAACTCAAACAGAAGATAAGAAACTGAGACCTGACAATAAATTGTATCAATCGACATTTTTCGCATATTTCCGCGAAAAATGTCGATTCTTTTTAATTGCAAGAGTCGGAAGTTTGACCTATCATATACAATATCCCCTTAAAAAACGCAGGGGAAATCTAGGACAGGAGGACAAGAAAGCAAACACAGAAGTATCTTCCGTATATTATTGCGACTTGGTTGAGGCATTAAAGAACAGTAAGACGATTCAGTTAAGGATATCGGCGGGCTTTGATGAAGAGACGGGAGAGGAAAAGTTCATAATCGTCATGGCCGAGTGTCTGGAGGAAGACTTCGGCCCGCAGGAGGCCCGGGAGAGGATGCGGCCCTATTACAGAAAGGAGCGGCCTGCCCTCAGCAGGGAGAGGATCGTGGCGGATGAGACCACGGCAGTTCTGGACAGGCTGGGCGTGCCTGTGCACATCAGCGGATATGCTTATCTGAGAGATGCGATCGTAATGTCCGTTCTGGACAGGGAAAATCTGGGTTCGGTAACGAAGATACTGTACCCGAACATTGCCGTTAAATACCATGTGACGGCAAGCAGAGTAGAAAGAGGGATCAGAAATGCAATAGGAAAAGCTTTTGAAAACCGGGATCAGGCTGCATACAGGCAGTTCTTCAGATCGTCGGAGGACAGACAGAGGCCGACAAACAGCGAGTTCATTGCCGTTGTGGCAGACAAGCTGAGGATGAAATACGAGAGTTATGAGGCGTCATAGCTGATGCGGGAGGGGACCCGCATCATAATATGCCTGCCGTTTCTTAAGATAAAAGCTACAGAATGTTATGCTGCCGTAGGAAACGGCAGACAGAAGATGCACCGGAAGCCATTAAAAGGCGTTCGGTGCATCTTTGCATAAGACCTGAATACGATGTATGAAAAAGTGTCATCCGCTGATCTTCTTTATGGCGCTGATATCTGTATCGATGGTCATGGAATAATTCGTATGGTATATCACAAAGCCGGCGGCGCTCTCCGGCGGCTTTTTAAGGTTTTTGCGCTGAGTATAATCCACCTCGGCCTTTGTCCCGTTTCCTGCGTCGGAAAAATGTGCGGCCAGCCTGGCAGCCTGCTCGAAGGCCAGGTCATCCGGCATTTCACTGCCGCATTTCAGGATAACATGGGAGCCGGGAGTGTTTTTCGCATGGAACCACCAGTCCGAACCGGAGGCAAGCCTGAAGGTTATGTCCTCGTTCTGATAGTTGTTCTTCCCAACATAAATATCGAGACCCGTATCGGTCATGAAATGCATGGGCCTGGACTTCCCGGGCGACGCTTCCTTTTTGCTTTTCCCGGGCCGCTTTTTCATATATCCGTGCTCTGTCAGCTCATCCTTAATATCCTTAAGATCGGCCGATGTGGACGCCAGGTCTATGGAAAGGAGTATGGATTCCAGAAGGGCCTTTTCCCGGCGGGTCTTTTCGATCTGGACCGTAAGGGAATCGAAGGTCCTTTTCAGCTTGTTGTAACGCTCGAAGTATTTTTTGGCGTTGTCTATGGCGGAAAGGTCTTTATTCAGCGGGATATCCACCGGCTTATTATCGTCGTAATAATTTTCGCAGCGGAGCACCGTATCGCCAGGGACGGCCGAATAGCCGTAGGCTGTTATAAGCTCTCCCCATATCCTGTACTTTTCCCGTTTTTCGCTGTCTTCAAGCTGTGACAGCTGAAGGTCCAGCTTTTTGGTCGCACGCTCCAGGTCCGTCTTAACCAGATTCCTAAGGTCCTGTGAACGCTGGCGCATGTTCAGGACACGGGCCTTTTCGCTGTAATATGCATAAAGAAGCGAAGGCATGCTGCCGTAGGCGACTGCAACGGCACCGCCGTAGGATGTGAGCTCCACCGCGGCATACTCCGCCGGCAGACCGTTCTCGTAGTAAATGCGGGGGTCGTACCGGTGGGCCTTCATATCGTCCATTACCGCCGCAAAGGAAGTATAAAGGCGCCCGAGATCATCGCAGGAAAGCTCTGCCGATGGTATCCTTTCATCTACTCCGGCACGGTGGCAGATCTCCCAGGAGATAACGGGGCTCAGCCCGGTAAACGACGTATAAAGCGCCTTCTGAGTATCGGATGACGAGGCTCTGAGCTTTTCCTCAAAGCCGGCCCTGTCCGTTTCAAGGGGATCGGCCTTGTCCTGAGTATTGGGTATAAAATACCTGTGTCCCGGCAGGACTGTCCTGACGGTGCTCACAAAGGGCGGAATCCTCTTTATGGAATCGATGATGACATCATCGCTGTCCGTAAGGATGATGTTGCTGTGCCTTCCCATCAGCTCCGTATAAAGACGCCTTTCGCAGACATCACCCAGCTCACTCTGGTGCAGGATCTTTATGATGATTATCCTCTCCAGACCCGGCTGTTCGATGGATACGATCTTTCCGCCGGTCAGATGCTTCCTTAAGAGCATGCAGAAATTGGGAGCGCTGGCCGGGTTCTCCCCGGAGTCTTCCCTTAAGTATATCATCGGGAGGGCGGGCTCCGCCGACATCATGAGGCGGAAGGTCCTGCCGCCTGCCTTCAGCACCAGGAGCAGCTCCTCGGCCCCGGGCTGGTAGATCTTCTGGATGCGGGCGCCCTCGAGTTCTTTATTCAGTTCAAAGGCAAGCTCATTCACGGTAAGCCCGTCAAATGCCATTTCAGATCCTCCGTTTTACAGATGATGCCTCCGCATACCGCCTTTACCAGGCGGTCCGGAGCCTTATATGACAGGGATTATATCACGGCGGGACAGGGCGGTAAAGAATTGACGAACATCAACGCTTGAAGTATAATCTATTTTGTGTAATTATGCGTATCAGTATTCAGGAACAGGTGAAAAAGTGATCAGAAGCATGACTGGCTACGGCTGCGGTGAAGCCGCCGGCCCGGATATAAGGGTGACTGTGGAGATAAAGGCAGTCAACCACAAATACAACGAATTCAACATCCGCATACCCCGAAAACTGTCCTTCCTGGAGGGAAGGCTCCGCAATTATCTCAAGGAGAGCATACTAAGGGGCAAGGTGGATGTTTCGGCATCTTACGAGGTATACGACGACGGGGATGCCGGCATAAATTACCACGGCAATATAGCGAAAGCTTACATCGACGCCATCGCCAGGATCGCGGAGGACTTTTCCATAGGCGGCAGCGTTGACGCAGCGTCCATAGCCAGATTTCCCGAGGTCATTACGTTGGAGGACAATGTTTTCGAAGAGGACAGGGTATGGCCGGTGGTGGAGGAAGCCGCATCAATAGCGGTGCAGGGCTTTATCAGGACCAGGGAGACGGAAGGAGAGCACCTTAAGGCGGACCTTGTCGCAAAGCTTTCGGAGCTTTCAGACGTGGTGGAGAAGATAAAGGTCATGGAGCCCCGCATCATCGGGGAATACCAGCAGAAGCTCACCGAGAAGATACAGAACCTCCTTGGAGACAACACGCTGGATGAGAGCAGGGTGCTCACCGAGGTGGCCATCATGGCCGACAAGATCTGCGTGGACGAGGAACTGGTAAGGCTTTCCAGCCACATAAAAAAGATGCGGGACGAGCTGGAAAAGAGCGGCAGCATCGGCAGGAAGCTGGACTTTATCGCCCAGGAGATGAACAGGGAAGCCAATACC
This sequence comes from Lachnospiraceae bacterium, assembly GCA_017437705.1. The sequence goes on along the minus strand of JAFRYJ010000134.1, from coordinate 4,175 downwards.
ACGCTTTCAAAATCAGACGATCTTGCGGTGGTGGATCTGGGCATCGAGATGAAGACCCTCATAGAGAAAATAAGGGAACAGATCCAGAATATAGAATAAGACCGAAACACGGGAGATGCCATGAATAACAAAGGTATACTTACGGTGGTATCCGGTTTTTCCGGAGCCGGCAAGGGGACCATCATGAAGGCGCTTCTCGGTAAATACCCCGAGAAATATGCCCTTTCCATATCGGCGACCACCAGGAAGCCCCGGGAGGGAGAGGTCCACGGAAGAGAATACTTCTTCGTGGAGAAGGAAGAGTTCCTCCGCATGATAGAAGAGGGCGAGCTCCTGGAATACGCCGGATACGTGGACAATTTTTACGGGACGCCCAGGAAGTATGTTTTGGACAGACTCGCAGAGGGCAGGAACGTCATCCTGGAGATAGAGATACAGGGAGCCCTTAAGATAAAGGAACGGTTCCCGGACGTGCTTTTACTGTTCGTAACGGCCGGCACGCCGGAGGAACTTTACAGGAGGCTAAGGACCAGAGGGACCGAGGATCTCAAGACCATCATCAGCAGGATGAAAAGGGCTTCCGAGGAAGCGGACTTTATAGAAAAATACGATTATCTTATCGTCAATGAGGATGTGGATACATCCGTGGAGACGGTAAACAGCATTATAACCGCGGAGCAGAACAGGGTCGCACGGACCCCGGGCAGCGCGGCGGTGATCAAAAGAGACTTAATGACATTTTTAGACGAAATAGATAAGACCGGGGAGGAAGACCTATTATGATGATGCATCCTTCATACAATGAACTTATGAAAGAGGTCAACAGCGAGACGGAGCTGGGCGACGAGCCCGTAGTTTCCAGCAGGTATTCGATCGTTATAGCGTGCGCAAAAAGGGCAAGGCAGATCATAGCCGGCGACGAGCCTCTCGTTGAGGGAGGAGACAGCATGAAGCCGCTTTCGGCAGCAGTTGAGGAGATATATCAGGGCAAGGTAAAGGTCCTTGCCATCGACGATGAGGAAGATGTGACAATAGACCTCGACAGCAGCGGCCAGGATATAATGGGTATCAATCTGGACGATCAGGGAGAGCCCTCCGAATACGAAGAGGAAGAGGACGAAGAGGAAGACGAGGATCAGGTATCCGAGGACGAAGAAGACGATTGACGAAAAGACCCTATACACGCCGTGCATAGGGTCGTTTAGTTGTTGGATATGAAAGATATGTATGCATCCGTTGCCGTGAACATTTCCATCGGCAGACAAAACAGCATATTTACTTACAGGATACCGGAGGCCCTTCAGGAAAGGGCGGTCGCCGGCGTCAGCTGCATCGTGCCCTTCGGAAAGGGCGGCCGCACCGTAAAGGGATACATCACGGAGATCCTGGATGATGCCGGGATGGAGGCCGAAAGGATCAAGGACATCATTTCCCTTGATACCAACGACGTGGACGCCGAGGCACGACTGGTAAAGCTTGCCGGCAGGATAAGCCGTGATTACGGCTGCTCCATGGCTGTGGCCATGAGGACCGTGATGCCGGTAAAGAGCCGGGTAAAGGAAAAAACGGACAGCATCTATGTGCTATCGGTCTCCGAATATGAAGCTGACCTGATGATAACAAAGCTCTCCAGGGACAGGAGAGCGGCGGTAAAGCTCCGCGCCCTCAATGCAATAAGGCAGAGGGGAGAGCTTAAGCTCTCCGAGCTGAAAGAGGAATACGGCGTTTCGAAGCAGAGCCTTTCGGCTCTTATACGGGACGGGCTCATAGAGGAAAAGCAGAACAGGATCTACAGGGCTCCGGAGCTGAGCCTGGAGGACAAAACGCCGGTGGAGGCGCTCAATGATGAGCAGGCCCGCACGGTGGCCGACATCCTGGACGAGCCCGAAAGGGTACATCTTATCCACGGCGTTACGGGCAGCGGAAAGACCGAGGTCTACATCGCCCTTATTAAGGAACAGATAAAAAGAGGCAGACAGGCTATAATGCTCATACCGGAGATCGCCCTCACCACCCAGATGTTTTCCCGTTTTCAGGCGGTATTCGGCGACAGGATAACGGTGATGAACTCCCGGATGTCAGACGGCGAGCGGTACGACCAGTACATCCGCATCCTGAACGGCGAGGCGGACGTGGTCATCGGGCCCAGGACGGCTGTATTCATGCCATTTTCCGACCTGGGGCTCATCATAATAGACGAGGAGCATTCTGCATCATATAAGAACGAACAGGTGCCCAGATACAGCGCATCAGAGATCGCGATGATGAGACGCGAGGATGAAGGAGCTACTGTGGTACTTGGATCGGCAACGCCCTCCGTTGCATCATATTACAGATGCGAGGCAGGAGAATATGTGCTCCACACCATGGAGAAGCGGGCCGTTGCCGGGGCGGAGCTGCCTGAGACCTGCGTCATAGATATGAGGGAGGAGCTCCGGCAGGGCAACAGGAGCATCTTCAGCAGGAGGCTTAAGGACCAGATCCTGGACCGGCTGCGGAAGAAGGAGCAGGTGATGCTCTTCCTTAACAGAAGGGGCTTCGCGGGCTGCATCTCCTGCCGCAGCTGCGGACACGTTATCAAGTGTCCTCACTGCGATGTGTCCATGACGGTCCACAACGACGGCACCATGAAATGCCATTACTGCGGCGAGACGATGCCGGTACCCGCCGTGTGTCCGGAGTGCGGGTCGAAGTTCATCGGCACCTTCGGCACCGGGACCCAGAAGGTGGAGTATTACATCAGAAAGGAGTTTCCCGGCGCCCGTGTTCTGAGGCTTGACCGCGATACGGCATCGGGTAAGGACGGCGCCGACAGAGTGATCGCGGCATTCAGGGACGGCGAGGCGGATATCCTGGTAGGCACCCAGATGATAGCAAACGGCCACGATTTCAGGAATGTCACGCTGGCGGGCATACTGGCTGCGGACCTTTCGCTATACGGCGGGGATTACATGTCTGGGGAGCGCACGTTCCAGCTGCTTCTGCAGGTTGGAGGCAGGGCCGGAAGGACGGACAAGCCCGGAGAGGTAACGATACAGACCTACAGCCCGGATCACTATGCGGTACGGTCCGCCGCCGAAAGGGACTACCTGTCGTTTTACGAAAAGGAAACGGAATTCAGGAGCAGGATGGGATATCCTCCTTTCGGGAGCATGCTCCACATACGTATAGAATCCGCCGACGAGGAAAAGGCGGTAAAGGCTTCGGCATCGGCTGCCGGCATCATCAGGCAGGCATACGGAGGAGCGGTGAACATTATCGGGCCGTCCGAGGCATCTTTGGCAAAGGGAAAGGATATCTACAGAAGGACCGTATATATCAAGAGCCGGGACAGGGAGCTTTTAAGAGACATCATCCGTGATGTTATGAGCTTTGCGCAGGAGAGCCTCCCCAGGGACGTACATGTATCCTTCGACCCGGATCCGGTAAACAGTTACTGACGTACATAAAATCTACATAATTTTGTAGTATAATATAATTCGGAGGGTCATCAGATGGCTGTAAGAACATTAAGGATCGAAGGCGATCCGATACTTAACAAAAAGACAAAGGAAGTTAAGGAGCTTACCCCCAGGCTCGAGGAGCTCATCGACGATATGATCGAGACCATGAACGTGGAGAACGGAGTAGGCATCGCAGCGCCCCAGGTGGGAGTGCTGAGGAAGATATTTATCGTAGATATCGGCGAAGGGACCTACGTTTTCATAAATCCCGAGATACTGGAAACAGAGGGAGAGCAGGTCGGAGACGAGGGATGTCTCTCGGTGCCCGGCAAGGTCGGAACGGTAGTAAGACCGGAGAAGGTAAAGATCAAGGCTCTCGGAAGGGACATGCAGCCCTTCGAGCTGGAAGCGGAAGGCTTCTTTGCCAGGGCCATATGCCACGAAAACGACCATCTCGAGGGAGTGCTTTATTCAAGCAAGACCACGGGCGGCCTCCGGGACGTTCCGATGGAAGACGATGAAGAGGAGCCGGAGATCGAATGAAGATAGTATATATGGGCACACCGGATTTTGCGGTGCCTGCGCTTTCCGCCCTCTGCGACAGCGGCCACGATGTATGCCTGGTGGTGACACAGCCTGACAAGCCCAGGGGAAGGAGCGGCAAGCCCGCATTCTCCCCGGTAAAGGAGGAAGCCCTTAAGCGGGGCATCAGAGTGCTTCAGCCGGAAAAAG